>JAKSIF010000024.1 GCA_024398965.1 Fibrobacter sp.
GACCAACGGCGTCGCTGTCCGTATGGCTGTTCTCTTCCTTTTGGCTGGAGGTCGTAACAATGACTAAGGCGTGCGAAAAGAAAATTGAAAATGTTGTTCTGAAGAACGTCCGCGTTTGGGACGGTGCAAAGTTTGTACAGAAGGCAGCTCTTGCCATTGCTAACGGTTACGAGGTTGAACCGGATTACTTTGCAAAGAATCCCGCCGAACTGGATGCTGAAGTTGACTGCGATGGCGCCCTTGTGATGCCCGCCCTCTTTGGCTTGGGCGTTGATTTCCGCGAACCCCTTCGCGACGACATCTACACTGTGAAGGATGGTATCAAGGCCATGCGTAAGGGTGGCTTCTATGGTGCCCTTTACGAAAGCTCTGCAAATCCTGTGGACGACAGCGAAAAGCTTGCTGCCCTTGAAAATCGCCTGGCTGGCCAGAACATGAAGTTTGCTGTTCTCGGCGCCTACAGCGTTGAATTCGGTAGCGACCGCCTTTCTGAAATGCTTGAACTTGCCGAAGGCAATGAAGACCTGGATGTGAAGGGCGTTGCCGGTTTCGGTGACGGTAATGCAAGCATCCCGCACAACCGCTTTATCCGTCTTGCCATGGAATACGGCAAGATGACTGGCAAGCGTTTCTTCTTCCAGCCCATGGACAAGACTCTTCGCAAGAGCGGCTGCGTTCACGAAGGCGCCTACTCCGATATGATGGGCATGAAGGGCATTCCCCGTATTGCAGAAACCATTGCCGCCTACACGGTTCTTGAAAACGCCCGCTTCTTGCAGGTGCCGGTTCACTTCAAGCAGGTGACCTGCGGCGAAACTCTGGACTTGATCCGCGATGCCCGCAAGAAGGGTATCGACGTCACTTGCGACGTGGACATGTACCACTTGCTGTTCGATGATTCTGTCTTGACCACTACGGATTCCGCGTTCCACCTGCTGCCGCCTCTCCGCGCTGCAGCCGACCGCGAGGCCCTGTTGGCAGGCATTGCCGACGGTACCGTAAACGCTATCAGCGTGAACCACACTCCGGTGCTCCGTCAGGACAAACAAGTTAACTTCGAAGATTCCGTGCCGGGCGCCGTTTCTTTGGAAGTGGCTCTGCCTGCTCTCTGGAAGCTTCTCTCCGAAAAGTTCGGTGAAGCCAAGGCCATCGAACTTCTGTCTGCCGCTCCTGCAAAGATTGCCGGCGTGGAAGCCGACAGCAAGCTCATGAATGTCGTGGTTCTTTCTGAAAAGTCTCACGTCGTGGCTGAATCCGAATTCGCTGGTCATGTCTGCAACTCTCCGCTGGTGGGTACCGAAATTCCTGCAACAATCGTTGGTTCCTACATCGGCGGTGTGTGGACTAAGGCCTAATACCTAAAGGGAATGTCGTAGATGATTGAACCGCTTCAGCTTGTCTGGATGGCGTCCTTGGTTGTCGCTGCTTTCGTACTGTTGGTGCTATGGGAAGTCCATCGCATCAACTATCGTCGTGAAAACGAAGAGATGTTTGGTACAGAAGCCTTTGACGAAAAGGTGAAGGCTTTTGAATTTACAGACAAGGAAAAACGTACACTTGAAAAGATGATTCGAGCATCGTCCTTTGAAAATAAGGACGCGGTCATTAATTCGTCTGTACATTTCGAGGCGGCTGTCACAAACTTTTACGATTTCCGAGATGTCTTTACGATTCGAGACGAAACCGTAGATGCCGTGGAAAGTATCCGTAAAAAGATGGATTTCACGGCGTCGAACCCGCTGACCCAGGTTTGCTCTACAAGGCAGTTCAATGTGGGGGACCGCATTGACCTGATACTGGATAGCGGCCGAGTGTTTAAGCGATCTGAAATTGTGTGGCGTAAGGAAAAGGAATGGGCCATTACCTACGACGGAAGTTGCGGCCCCGTGGGAGACTTTGTTGGTCAAGAGGTTCTTGTTCGATGGACTCGTCCGGATGATGCTGTGTACTCCACCTATCTCGATGTCAGATCCTGTTTGCCCGACCAACTTATTTTGCCCCATTCTTCCAACTTGGAGAAAAAACAGCTTCGTCGTTGGGTTCGAGAAACGGTTGCATTCCCTGTGGTTGCTACACTTCCCGATGGATCGACTTGCGAAGGGCGCCTTTTTGACCTGTCTGCAGGCGGTATCATGATCGGTTTGCCTGTGGATTGTTCTTCGGGCGAACACGTTCGCATAAGATTTGTCCTGCCCAGTTTTGGCGAAGAGGATGTAGAAATCGAGATTTTGCGTAATTTGGGGCATAAACGTAGTGAATTCCCCGAATATAACTGCCTCACCGCTTCGTTCAGCGGGTCCTTTGGCTGGACTCAGGAGAGGGTGCTGCAATACCTATTTGAGGCTAACAAGGCAAAAAAAGAGGCTGCAAAGAAGGCAAAAATTGCGTAACTACTTAATTTTCAATGACTTAGCGACATTGTCCGCTTGACATTTGTTCATTTTTAAGGTAGAATTAGTATCGTATATTTTCCTATCGGAGTTTTATTTTGGCTTTAGGATTAATTGCAAAGATACGTGGAGTACGTGAAACCATCGGAATTGATGTTGGTCATTACAGCATCAAGTACGTTAAGGTGCTTCACAATGCCAACGGTGGTCGAATTGTTGTTGATGCAGACTTGGAAAAGGTTCCTGATGGCGCCATCATCAATGGCGAGATCCAGGCCGCAGAAGAGGCTGTAGAGGGCGCAGAAAAGACCGAAAAGAAAGGCGAGGACCTGCTTGCCGATGCCCTTAACAAGCTTCTCCTCCGTCATCCGGGGGAAGATTCCGCTGATGTGGTTGTTTCCGTGAACTGCGGTGCCGGTGCTGGTGGTGTTCTTGTAGACCGCCTTTCCGTGAAGGTGCCTAAAAACGGCAATGAAGCTGCAATTATTCTTCAGACCGCCCAGTCCCGTCCGCCCTTTGATGACCAGGACAACGTGATCGACTACGAAGTCGCTTCCAGGGAAGGGGACGAAGTCAAGGCCAACGTGGTTGCTGCAAAAAGCGCCCTGCTGGACTCCTGGGCAAAGTTCTTTGTTCGCCGCGGGGTCCGACCGGCAGCCATGGACGTAGATATCTTTGGCCTCCTGAATGCGTTTGTTACAACTGCTGAACCTAAGGATCTTGAAGCTACCACCGCAATTTTCAACATTGGTGAAAAGAAGATGAGCGTGGTTTTTGTGCAGGATGGTAAGTTCCATTCTATGCGATCCATGACCGGTGGTGCGCTGGATATGGTTATCAGCAAGACCTGCATGAACTTGAATATTGATGCTGAAAAGTGTCATGAAATTTTTGACAAGAGTGACATGTCCATCGTGGATGGATTCTCTGAAGCAGAAGTGGAAACCGCTCTTAAGCTGGCTTACGAAGACGTAATGGCCCAGATTGATTTCGGTATCCGTTACTTCTCTACATCCGATGACGCCAAGAATTTGGACAAGATTCTTTTGGGTGGCGGTGGCGCTGCAATTCCTGGTCTTAAGGAATTCATCGCAGAACGCTCCGGCATTGAAACTGATACGGTGAATCCCTTCCGCCTGGCAGAATGTGATGAAAAGGTTTTCGGAGAAAATGGTATTTCCATTGCCCTTTCTAACATCTACGCTCCGGCTCTGGGCCTTGCAATGAGGAAGTTCTAATGGCTGCAAAGAAGAAAGAAGTGACGAAGCAGGCACTGGCAATTTCCATTAACCTGTTGCCTCCGGAATATCGTAAGAAGCAGAAGGATTTCTCCTGGTTTACAGACCGTCGTGTGATTTGGCCTGTAGTGGGACTTATTGTAACCATCGTTGCAGCAGTGATGCTCTTCGCTTATGTGGACGAATCCGTTCGTCATCTGAACGATGAAGTTGCTCGAGTAAGAGCTGAAGTTGAACGTGAACGTCCGCTGCTCACCAAGATTAGCGATCTTGAACAAAAGCAGGGCGTGGTCAATACCAAGATCAACGCTCTCAAGTCAATCCAGGTCAACAAGAAGCGCTGGATTATCTTGTTCGAAAACATTTCCTCTGTGCTTCCGCCCAACATGTGGGTGACGAGCATTAACCAGATGGGCGAGTATGATATTGAAATGAAGGGTGTTACCTTCGATTTCTCTGAAGTCGCCGAGTATATGGTGAAGCTTGAAAAGCAGGTGAGTGTGCAGACTGTCTCCTTGGTAACCATCTCTACCACAAAGGTGGATGGCGAAGAGGCCTATAACTTTACCATAAAGGTGGTCCTGAATAGGGACCTCAATGGGGAGGGTTGATATGGGTGGTATAGACTTTAAAGACAAGAAAAACATATTTGCCCTTGTGATTATCGCCGTAATCCTACTGGGTGGTTACTACATGTACGATTACGTGTGGAATCCGTTCGTACTGGAACGCGAAGGATTGGAACGTGATTTGCAGTCCGCTCAGTCTGAACTAGACAAGATCAATGCCAAGAAGCACCGTGTTGCCGAGTTGGAATTGCAGCTTGTTCAGGCCGAAAAGGATTTCGAAAAGCTCAAGGAAATGTTCCCGGAAGAAGAAAAGGTTCCTCTGCGTTTGCAGGACCTGTATTCTGTTTTGCGCAGTTCTGGCGTCCAGATTCAGAAGTTCAATCCTGAAGGCCGTTCGGAACGTGAACATTACATTGAAAACCGTTATGCAATCGCTGTTAATTCCGGCTATCATATGCTTGGATATCTGTTCGCAGAAATTGCAAACTTCAATTATCCGACCGCTATTTCCAATTTGAAGCTGAACCGTTATTCCGGTATTGCTGCGGAAATCCAGAAGGCGGAAACTCATGGCTGGACTCCGATTACCATGTCGGTGTCCTTTAACCTGACCACCTATACATCCAAGAAGGTTGCAAAATGATGAAGTGCAAGTTCCTTCTTTTGTTCGTGATGGCTGCGGTCGCCGCACAGGCGGCTCAGATTAAGGATGTGCGTTTGGCTTGCGAATCCAAGGGATGCCAGATGGTGTTCTCCTTTGCTTCGGACAAGGACCTTCCCACATTCTTCCAGAAGTACGATGCTGCAGCCAAGAAGTTGACCGTCGGTTTTTCCGAGACGACCTTTGCTCTTGGCGAAGGTACTTTTGATGTGGATGCCGATTCCAAGTTCGTGAAGTCCATGCGTGTCTACAAGGAAGCCTTCCACGGAACAAGCTTCTTGAAGATTGAAATGTCTGTGGGTGCATCCATTGCTACCGACAAAAACGACATTTCTCTGGACAAGTCCAATTTCAATTTGAAGTTCAAGAGCAAGGGCGGCAAGTCCTGGACTCTTTCCAAGCTTTTTGCTGACAAAAAGAAGGCCGCCGAAAAGCAGGCTCTCCTGGACAAGAAAGCTGCTGAAAAGGCCAATCTCGAAGAAAAGAAGCGTTTAGCCGAAGAGAAGAAGGCCGCAGAAAAGGCTGCCCTTGAAGAAAAGAAGGCTGCCGAAAAGCAGGCCGCCGAAGACAAGAAGGCTGCTGCCAAGGCCGCTGCCGAAGAAAAGAAGCGCTTGGCCGAAGAAAAGAAGGCCGCCGAAAAGCAGGCCGCCGAAGACAAGAAGGCTGCTGCCAAGGCCGCTGCCGAAGAAAAGAAGCGCTTAGCCGAAGAAAAGAGGGCTGCAGAAAAGGCTGCCCTTGAAGAAAAGAAGCGCCTTGCCGAAGAAAAGAAGGCTGCCGAAAAACAGGCTCTCCTGGACAAGAAGGCTGCAGAAAAGGCTGCCAAGGAAGAAGCTCTTCGCAATGCAGAACTTCAGAAGCAAATCGATAAGGCTGTAAAGGAAGGCGGTCCTATTTCCGCCCTCATCGCTAACATCAAGGAAATGACAGTCCTGGTTGGTTCTGGCATGGAACAGTTCCGCCTGGTGGCAGATTCTCCGATTGAAATCAAGAACGTAAGCGATCCGGATAAGGCTTCCGTCATCACGATTGGTTTGTCTGGACCTCAGAGATCTCCGCTGTTCAAGATTGGCGCAGGTTCCTTGGTGAAGTCTGTTACCTGGGGTGCAAATGGCGTGAAAATCCAGCTGCAGTCCGGAGCAAAGCCTGTGGTACTTGTTCAGGACGGTGCGTTGATCCTGCAGACTCGTCACGAAGCTTCCAAGAAGGAAGGTTTCCTGTTCTGGTCTGCCCAGCCCAATGGAATCTTCGTTCGTAACTGGACCAAGCCTGTTGAAGAAAATCCGAACTTCGATGCTTTCGTAAAGAAGTTCGAAGGCGAAAGCAAGAAGCTGGTTTCCGGCTCCCAGACTTTCCACCTCCGTCCTGTGATTCGCGAGTTGATCGTTGTTGCTGATGAAACTGAATTCTATGCTGCTCCCAATGAGGATGCTCAGGTATTACAGCGTGTTGTCTTTGGCGATCGTCTTGTAAGCCTCGACATTACTGGCCTTTATCGCAAGGTGCAGCTGGGTAACCGCGTTGGTTACGTAAACAAACGCTCGGTCAGCTTCTTTGATGAACTTTCCTCTGTACAGTCAGAACGCCTGAAACAGGTCGACAAGGAACGCGGCGTTGTGGAAGAAACCTCTGCAACGGTTGCTGGCAGCCAGTTGGACGATCTTTATGAAGACCGAGTCACTTACAGTTCTTTTGGTCGTCGAGATCCGTTTGTTGAAATTAAGGGCCTGGTGGAAGAAGGCATCAACATTGACCAGGTTGAACTGATGGGTATCATCTGGGAATCCGAAGTTCCCATTGCTATTCTCGTAGAATCCAAGAATCCTTCCATTTCCTACACTCTTAAGGAAGGCGACAAGATTCTTAACGGTAAAGTCTTGAAAATTACACAAACTGACGTGCTCTTCCTTATTCAGGAATTTGGTGTGAGCCGCCGCTACTCCATGGGTCTTCCCGATAAATTTGGGGGTAAAAAGTGATGAAATCTATGACAAAAATCCTTACTGTACTTCTCCTCGTATTTGGCATTGCCTTTGCTTGGAGTGCCCCTGCCGAAGGCACTGTTGCCCCGAACAAGAAACTGTATGATTTCAACTTCGTCGATATGGACTACGAAGCGGTGTTCCGCTCTGTTTCCATCATTGCCGGTGTGGATATCCTTATGGCTCCCGATGTAAAGGGTAAGATCAGCCTTCGCGTGACCAAGAAAACTTGGCAGGAAACCCTGGATATTATTTGTAACATGAATGACCTCACCTGGGTTATTCAGGACAAGTACATTACCATCCAGCGTTTGGCTTCTTACCAGGCTAAGCAAAAGAAGATTGCCGATGAAGAAGCTCAGGCTGAGCAGAATGCTCCCTTGGTCCGTAAGAATTTCCCCATCCATCATGCAAAGGCCGATGAACTTATCAAGGTCCTGGAAAGCATGAAGTCTGGCCGCGGTCGTATTACCTCTGTGGAACGCACCAATTCCATTATCGTGTACGATACCGAAGCTAAGATCGAACAGATGGAAAATGCTCTTGAAGAACTTGATGTGGAAACCCTCCAGATCATGATTACTGCAAAGCTGGTTGTTGTCAATAGCGAACGTGCCCGCGAACTGGGTGTGGACTGGACTGCAACTATGGGTAACACAGCCCTTACTCCGGGTACCGCAGCTGCCGCAACGGGTAGTGCTGCTGGCGCAACCCGTACCAGTGCTGTTGTGCAATCCTTCCCGGGCGGCGGCAAGTCTCCTGCAGTGGGTAACGCACAGACTGCTGTTACCGCAAGCCTCTTGGATAACAATCTCCAGATTGCCATCAGTAACTTGATGGGTGATGCCTCCACTGAAGTTCTTGCCAGCCCCCAGGTTTCTACCTTGGACAATACCGAAGCCAAGGTGTTCATGGGTGACAAGGTTTCTATCCGCGTGATCGATGACAGTGGTGAATCTTCTACTCAGATGGTAGAAACCGGTATTAAGCTGACAGTGACTCCCCATGTTTCCGGAGACAACCGCATTATGTTGGATCTCCATCCGGAAAACAACTCCTACGACTATGACTCCAAGGGCGAAATCGTAATCAGCACCCAGGAAGCACAGACCAAGGTTGTTGTAGCAGATGGTGAAACTGTTGTGATTGGTGGTCTTACCCGTAACGAAACCCAGGAATCCGAAAGTGGTATCCCGTTCCTGAAGGATATTCCGCTGCTTGGCAACCTCTTCAAGTACTCTCGTAAGTCTGTGGTGAAGAAGGACCTGGTCATCTTCGTGACTCCGCGTATCATTCGTAACTACATGGGTAACATTGAAGTTTCTGAACCGACTCGCGAAGCTTCTAGCAAGGACGCTCCCGAAGCCAAGAAGGTCGAGGCAGCTCCTGAAGCCAAGCCTGTTGAAGCCGCCCCTGCTGCACAGCAGGAAACTGCTCCGGTGGAACAGGCTCCCGCAGAAAAGGCAGAACCTGCTCCGCAGCCTGCTGCAGAACCGGCTCCGGTTGCACAGCCTGTAGAACCCGCTCCGGTCGCACAGCCCGTTGAGGAAACTCCGGTAGAACAGGCTCCCGCAGTGGAAACTCCGGCAGAAGCTCCTGCTGGCGATGACTACGACTGGTAATTTTGTCTAACCAAATTTTAAAAGGCTCCGCTGTGGCGGGGCCATACAGGGCGCCGCGAACGCGGGGCCTTTTTGATATCTGGATGTTCTTGAAATACAGACTTGAGCTAATGCTGCGGCGAGAAACTCTTGTCGCGGCAAATGGATTTGTCTTGAACTGGAATTAACGCACTACTAGGGCGGCAAGGGCTAGCTCCAGACTTGTGGCGGTCCACTTGCTGGATTTTAGCTCGTAGTTGAGGTCGGCCAGTCTGCGAATGACGCGGACCAGTACGGCCTTGTTCCAACGGCGGCAGCATTCCGCGGCGTTGCCCTGCTTGCAGAACATGTAGTAGTTGGCGCCAATCTGCTTGCAGACTTCCTCATGGTTGGTGCCCTTGGCGGCCAATGTCATGAAGTTCAGCAGGGAGATGGCGTGCTTGTAGAGTTGGCTTGTGATGAGGATGCCCGAGGTTACGGGATCTTCTTTACTGCCATAGATGATGTCGTGAATCTTGCGGGTATAGCCTACGGCGTCGCGCATGCCAAAGAAGTTCAATACTTCGTAGGGCGGAATTTCACGGCGGGGCATGACCATGGTCTTTACAAGGTCATAGGTAATCTTGTTGCAGTCTGGCGAATAGAGTAGTGCCTTTTCGACTTCTTCACAGACCAGCTTTGTGTCGGTGCCAAGAGCGTCGGCAAGGTACTGGCAGGCGGCTGGTTCGATGGGCTTCTGGAAAAATCCCGGAATGTTTGAGGCAATCCAGTCGTGCATCTTGTACTGCTTAGGCTCTTCGTACTTCTCGACCTTGCCGACCTTGGGGAGAATCTTGTAAAGTTCCGAGGTGGCTCGAAGTTCATCGAAGTCCAGCAGCAGCTTGCAGTCGGGGGCGTCCTTGAGCCAGCGGGCCAAGGCCTTGGATTCTTCAGCCTTCATGGCATCGGCCCTACGGACCACCACCGCCTGTTCCGGAGCAAACATGGATACGGATCCGCAACTCTCCATAATCAATCCTGCTACAGAGGGGATGTTGGTGTCGGATGCGTAAATAATCTGCTTGGCCAGCGGGTCGTCCTTGTTCGCGCCAAGAGCGTCAGATAGAAACTTCTCTACCTGACGATCCTTGGAGAACTTGTCTTTACCGATGAGGGCTAGAATCATAGAGCTTTGAAAAAGCTACGGATTACTTGAAGTCGACGATTTCGAACTTGTTGGTGCCCTTGGGGGTTACAACTTCTACGATTTCGCCTTTCTTCTTGCCCATGAAAGCAGAACCCATGGGGCTCTTGAAACTGATCTTGCCATTCATGGGATCGACGCCTTCGGGGCTTACCAGCTGGTAAACGACCTCGCGCTTGGTAGCCAGGTTCTT
The DNA here is from genome assembly GCA_024398965.1 of Fibrobacter sp. Lineage (NCBI taxonomy): Bacteria > Pseudomonadati > Fibrobacterota > Fibrobacteria > Fibrobacterales > Fibrobacteraceae > Fibrobacter > Fibrobacter sp. The sequence goes on from JAKSIF010000024.1 coordinate 9,815, forward strand.
TGCTGTAACGGTGGCGCCAAAACGGATGGTGTCGGAATTAGTATCGAATTCAACGATAATGGAGTTGGAAATCTGGTCTTCCAGCTTGGGAAGTTCCATATCAATATGAGCCAGCATTTCCTTGGCTGCATGATATTCTGCATTTTCGCTTAAGTCGCCCTGCTTGCGGGCTTCTTCCATTTCGTCTACAACGCGGGGACGTTCAATCTTCTTGAGGAAGTTGTAACGTTCAACCAGCTTATCAAAAGTTTCTTTAGTACAGGGTGTTTTTGCCATGCCTTTAAGTTAGAATTTTTTTTATGGACAAGCCAAAGAATAATGGTGCAAAGGGTCTTTTTTTGTTATAATTTAACGTGAAGAAAACAATAGGAGACACTATGTATACTGTGTTGGAAAAAGGTGGCGTTTGCTCCCCCAAGGGCTTTACCGCCTGTGGTATCCGCGCTGGCATCAAGGCCAGTGGTAATGATGATATGGCTCTTCTCAAGAGCGAAAAGGCTGCTCGTTGCTTTGCCGTGTTTACAACGAACAAGGTAAAGGCTGCCCCGGTGCTTTATGACAAGGCAGCCTTGGAACACGCACACTTTGCTACCGCTGTTGTCGTAAATAGCGGTAACGCCAATGCCTGCACTGGTGAACAGGGTTACAAGGATGCCGAACGCATGGCCACCTTGACCGAAGAAGCCTTGGGCCTTACTCCCAAGAGCGTTCTGGTTTGCAGCACCGGTGTGATTGGTCACCTGATGCCCATGGACAAGATCGAAGCAGGCATTCCTCGTTTGGTTGCTGGCCTCCATGCAGATGCTTCTGAAGAATTTGGTCGTGCCATCTTGACTACGGATTTGGTCCTCAAGTCCCACGCTGTTGAAATCCAGACCGAGAAGGGTGTGGTGACCATCGGTGGCGCCTGCAAGGGTAGCGGTATGATTCACCCCAACATGGCTACCATGCTGGCTTTCATTACTACAGACCTTGCACTGCCTATTGATTTCTTTGCTGAATTCCGCGCCAACATTGCGGACTCCTTCAACGCCATTACCGTTGATGGCGATACCAGCACCAACGACACCTGCATCCTTTTGGCAAACGGCATGAGCGGTCTTCGTTACGAAGATCTTAGCCTGTCTGAACAGGGTGAATTCCGCGCAGCCCTGATGCTTGTGATGAAGTCTCTGGCCAAGGACATTGTCCGCGACGGTGAAGGTGCTACCAAGCTCATTGAACTTTGCATCGAAAAGGCTGAAAGTCACGAAGAAGCCTTGAAGATGGCTCGCTTTATCGGTACCAGTAACTTGGCCAAGTGCGCAATGTTCGGTCAGGATCCTAACTGGGGCCGTATCCTTAGCAGCGCTGGTTCCAGCGGCTGCAACATGGTTGCCGAACATACCGATCTTTACTTTGGTGATGTCCAGGTTCTTGAAGGCGGCCGTCCGGTGCAGCTTACCAAGGAACAGACCGATGCTCTCCATGCTGTTGTTCGTCAGCGCGAATACAAGGTGACCTTGGTTCTTAACATTGGTCATGCTAGCGCCAGCGCATTCACTTGCGACCTGAGCTATGACTACGTGAAGATCAACGCTGAATACACAACCTAGTATAAAGGTTATAGGTTAAAGATTAAAGGATAAAAAAAGGGAGTTCCGTTTGGAACTCCTTTTTCTGTGCGAGAAAGATTCGCGGGCTGCGACTTGGGCTGGCTTCGACTTAGTCCTTGATGCAGCGGAGGCTTGCTCCGTGCTGGGGATTGAACTTCTCGAACTTGGCAATGTCCTTGTCGTGGTAGAATACCAGAACTTCGCCGTTGTCGACCCAGAAGTAAGCCTTCTGGCCGGCTCCTTCGAACTTACGTTCCTTCAGGGGAACGTCGCTCTTGGCGAAGTGACCTCCACCGGCCTTGGCGCCGAAGCCCAGTTCGTCCTTGCCGTTGCCGAAAATGCCTGTGCCCTTGAGCGGGTCCCAGCCATAGCCGGCCTTAAGTGCAATGCCCGGCTTGCTGTCTACGCTGGCGTAAGTCAGGAGAACTTCCCAGTCGTGCTTGGTGGGCATGTGGAAACCTTCAAGGCATGCCTTCTTTGCGTTTTCGAAATCGTAGAGACGTCCCCAGTGGTTGCACTGGGCGCAGACGGAACCGCTTGCTGTTGCGTAGTTCATGTTTTCTGCGATCCACAGCTGGGCTCCAATGCGGATCCATTCGTAGGAGAATCCATCACGGGGGTCCTTGTAGCTGCCGCTAGTTTCTGGTTCGCCGTTTTCGTTGAAGTATTCACCGAAGGCAATCTGCTTATTCTGCTTGTACTGCAGTTTGCTGGAAACCTTGCCGTTCTTGTGATAGAAGGTTACAGGACCTTCGATGTAGCCGTCTTCGTAGGTGTATTCCGCCTTGATGGATCCGTCGTCGTAGTATTCCTTGGAAATACCCTGACGGCGATCATTTTCGTAGGTGGATTCCCTCTTCATGTTGCCGTTTTCGTAGTATTCCTTTTCGGAGCCTTGCTTCTTGTCCTTGACGTAGGTGGCCTCGGAACGGATTTGACCACTGGGGTACTTTTCAACACGGATGTCTTCACAACCGGTGAGGGCTGCCACAAGGGCGAATCCTGCAATGAATGCGGAAATTTTAATTGACTTGTTCATCTTATTCTTCCTCTTAACCTAATCCAAACGGTTTAATAGAAAAATCTGTCTAGAAGTGAATCTTGCCTGCGGTAGCCAGAAGGCCGATCATGTAGAGCATGCCGTCGTAGTAACGCCAGACTCTGCTGGGCACGGAAAGGGCAGCCAAGTCCTTGACGAAGGGCTTGACCAGTGCGTCGTCGGAAGACAGTACCTGAGTTGCTGCTGCGTTCATGGCGATAACGCCTGGCGTTGCGCTTCTGCCCGGCCTGGGGAAGTCAGAGCCGTCTACGGCGTAGTCTGCCAGGTAAGGCCTGCGGCTCTCGAAGAAGAACAACAGGCGTTCGCACATGGATTTTTCGACTTCGTCACCGCGGAACAGGGCATAGTCCAGACTCATGTTCATGGCGACGCGCCATGCGTCTCCGCTAAAGCAGTTACTTTCTGGATACCAGGGTGTTGCCCTGGGGGTTCCGTCGAATTCGGAATATTCGGAACAGAGCCCGGTGTCATAATGGGTGGCTTTCTTCAGGTACTCGATACTGTTCTTTGCGATGGTTAACCAGCTTTCGTCGCCGGTGGCTTCTGCAAAGGCTCGATAGAATGCGATGGTGTGATAGCTGGGATCGGTAAAGTCGTTGCCCTTTACGGGGGAGAATCGGACCATCAGTCGTTCAGGATCGAAGATGGGACCGACTTCGCCATTGTCCGGCTTGTGACGCAACCAATTGATGAGTTCGAGGGCTTCTTGCTTGAGTTCGGGGCGGCCGAATTTTTCGGCGGCAATCAGCAGGGCCATGGCAAAGTATTCCTCGCCATCAGGAGCTGCACCCGGATCCATCATGGAAAAGTCAGTGGTGGAAACCTGCCAGGAGTAGTATCCCTGGTGTGGACCGTCGTTGTTTCTAAGGTAGCGCTTGGTGAAGTTCCAAAGCTTGTCAAACTGCTTTTCGTTACCGATGAGGGCTGTAATGTACATGCCGTAGCTCATGCCCTCGGAGCGGATGTCGTCGTGTCCGATGTCTACGATGTAGGACATGTCGTCCGAGGCATCGAAACAGATTCGCTCGTCGATGGGATCGCCTTCGAACAGCTTGCTATAGGCGTTTTGGATAAGCTGGTTGGCAAAGTTGGGGCCGTAGCCTGCCTCAACGAACATATCACGGGGTTGAAAACGATCCATAGAAAAATCCTTTGAGTCTTATTGGAAAACTCTCTATGCTAAGTATAAATAAATTCGTATCTTTAGGAGGAGGTTTATTATGGATGATATGCTGATTTTAGGTTATGGTCCGGCAGGTGTTTCTGCCGCTCTCTATGGTTTGCGTTCTGGATTGGCTGTCCAGATGGTGGGTAAGGATGGCGGTGCCCTTGAAAAGGCTCATCTGATTGAAAATTATTATGGTTTGGAAAAGCCCTTGACAGGTTCTGAACTTCTGCAGGTAGGTAAAAAGCAGGCAGAAAGCCTGGGAGCCAAGATTGCCGAAGACGAAATTACGGACCTGATGTTTGATGGAACTGGTTTTGTGGCTACGGGTCTTAAGGGCGTGTATCGCGGCAAGGTTTGCATCATGGCGACGGGCGCTGCCCGAAAAAAGCAGCCTCTTCCTGGTATGGCAGAGATGGAAGGCCATGGCGTAAGCTACTGTGCCGTTTGTGACGCCTTCTTCTACCGACAGAAGAATGTGGCAGTGATGGGAAGTGGAGAATATGCTCTCCATGAGGCAACGGAACTTCTGCAGGTGGTTGGTAGCGTGACTTTGCTGACTAATGGAGCTCCCTTGACTGCGACTTTCCCGGAAACGGTAAAGATTGAAACGCGCAAGCTGAAGGGCTTGGTTGGTGAAGGAGCCTTTAAGGGTGTGCAGTTTGAAGACGGATCAGAAACTGCCTTTGATGGACTTTTTGTTGCCTTGGGCAGTGCCAACGCTACAGACCTGGCGCTTAAGGCGGGGGCAGCCTTTGACAATGGAAAACTTGTGCTGGATGACAATCTGATGTCTACGGTTCCGGGGCTTTTTGCGGCTGGGGACTGTACCGGTGGTGTGCTGCAGGTTTCTGTGGCGGTAGGCGAGGGTGCTGTTGCCGGCATGGCGGCCATCAAGTATCTGCGAGAAAATTGCAGGGACTAGTTGCTTGAAGGTTTGAACTGAATTTCTAGGCTAATGCGTCGCATTACATTGCTTACAAATCCCGATAAGTGCAACTTGCATTGCCCTCTCTGTTTCTTGAATCAGCGAGGGCGTGCTTTTGGCATGGGGGAAATGTCTCTTGATGTGATGCAGGCTGCTATTGAAAAGTATGGAAATGAGGTAGGTGGAGACGGTTCCCGAGTTCTGAAGGAAGTGATTCCCAGCACCATGGGGGAACCGCTGCTCTATTCCCATTTTAACGAGCTGCTGGAACTGTGCGGCAAGTTGAACATACCGCTGAATCTTACGACCAATGGGACGTTCCCGGGCGTATGGAAATCGGCTGCGGGAATGGATCGACTGCTGCGGTCCTGTAGCGACATTAAGGTCAGCTGCATGGGTTTCGATGAGGAAACGGTGGGCGAGATGATGCCAGGGACCGTCTTTGCGGAGTGGAAAAGGAACGTGGAATCCTTGTTGGAAATCCGTCGAAATTTGAGCGTGGGTTCGGAGCGCCTTGCCACGGTATCGCTGCAGGTTACCTTGCATAGAAGAAACGTTCAGCAGTCCATGGACATTCTCATGTGGGCGGAGTCCATCGGCGTTCATCGTATCAAGTGGAATCCTGCGGTTTTCCTTGGCTGTGCATCGGAAATGTTGCGCTCAAGGTACGAGCTGCGGGAATGCGAACTTGAAAAATGGCGGACGCTACTTTGTTCTAAAAAGGTGATTTGTGAAGGAAGTTTATTCTTTAGAAAGGGTTGCGGAAATTCTGCCGAGGCGATTGAATTGAACTGCCCTTTTGAAGATGAACTGTGGATTTTACCGGATGGTTCTGTGGAACATTGCCCCAATCCTGAACGACGCTTTGGAGACGAAAAAAAGGACAGCGCTCGTTGTGAACACTGCCCCATGAAACACTAGTTTCTTGCCGAATCTAAGAACTTAAATCCGATTAATAATCCTTTTCGTCGTAGTACTTGTTAAGAAGATCGAGAACGGTTTCCTTGCTCTTGATGATGCGAGCATTTGCCATAAGGATGTTGTCGAAGTTGCCAAACGCTTGCATAGGGTCGCTTACGTCGGCGTCAAAGGTTTCTTTGCGGCCAATGGCAAGGATGTTCCTGTTGCTGGACTTTGGTGCATACTTGGAATTTGAAACAATCTGACGAGTCAGCAGTTCTCCATTGAGGTACAGCTCCATTCGTCCTTCGCCCCACTGGGCGGTGATGGTGTTGTAGTCGCTGGTCAAGGTTGCCTTTGCTGAAATGCTGATCGGTTCGCCGTCTACATCCTTGTGGAAGTAGATGCTGCCCTTGTCGTAATAGATTGTCAGTTCGTTTTCGCTGTGGCCAAAGAAGGCGATGGAAGCCTTGTCGATGGACTTGTATTCTTCTGCGCTGGGCTTGTAGTCGAACTGGATTGCGCCGAATCTTAAGGGAGAGTCCAGGGTGTAGGAGATGAAGTAATTGGCAGATGCCCTTAGCGCAAAACCGTCGCCGTTTGCGTCCAGAAATTCTTCGCCGAACTTGCCTGAATCGAAGTCCTCGTCAACGAAGGGAATAATCTTGTAGTCGTCCAGTTCTTCGTAGATGCCTGCTTCGGTGTCGAAATAAACCTGCTGGTCAAAGCACTGGTCTTTGCCCAGTTCTTCAACTTCTTCCTTGCTTTCTCTGTAGCTTGCATGACGGTAGTAGAATGCGTAACCCTTGTCAAAGCATTCGTTCTTGTCGACTCTTATGCTGCTGGTATGATTTTTGGACTGGGAATCATAGCACTTGTCGGCGCCAATTTCCGCAGTGGGGAAGTAGTACTGCGTGGCGTAGTAGGTGGAATCCTTGGTGACGTGGAAGGTCATTACGAAGTTGAAGTTCTTGCTGCCGCCTTTTACGATCATCAGGGTGTCGTCGGTGACTTCGTAGGAGCAGGAATAGTCCTTTGAAAAGTCTGGCTTGAAGTCCCTGAAAAGTTCAGTGACGTAGGTGGTGTCCCTGGGTTCTTCGGGAATTTCCTCGGAGGAAGAGGAGTGGTAATCTTCGTAGTCCTCGCTGGAACTGGAGCTGGAAAGGCTGTAGTCGTAGAACCCTTCTTCGTAATCAGCTGTGATTCCCCAGTATTCCTCGGGAGTCCTGCCTTGGGACTTGCGGCGGATCTTGTCGAAGTATTCGTCAATTTCAAAGCATTCCGCCTTGGCGCCAGAGACGAGCCTGGAGTAGGTAGGGGGTTCTTCGTCGCTGTCGTACATGTCGTAGTCGCGGTAGGAGTAGCCGTCCTTGTCGCAGGAGACCAGCTCTACGTTGGAGCCCAGTTCTTCTTCGATGACTTCAACGCAGCTGAGGGGATTGCGGATGGGAAAGGTGAAACCAGTGGTGACTTCGACGCCGTGGTCCACGACCCTGGCTGTTTCGGTTCTTGTGAAATAGGGCGTCGAGATGACGAGAGAAACCGAATTGTCGCCTTTTTTGACATCGCAGCTGTAGCCGTCGGACGAAGAGCCTGAATTGGAGGAACTGCTGTCGTCGGAGCAACTGGTGAGTGCTGCTGCAAGCAGACTGGCTGTGGCGATTGCGAAAAGTTTGGATTTTTTGGACATGGCTTCGCCTCCTTTTTTTATTTTTTTGCAAATAATAAAATAAAGATAAACGCTATGATGAATATGTCTAAGATATCGCTGCTTTTTTTTGTTGTGCCTGCGCTGTTTGCTGCAGATTTCAAGGATAAGCGCGATAAGCAGGTTTATCGCACTATTCATGTGGATGGCCGTGAATGGTTTGCGGACAATCTGAATTTTAAGTCGGAAGGAAGCTTCTGCTATAAGGACGACGATGACCAGTGCATGGCCTATGGACGTCTGTACACCTGGGAGGCCGCGAAGGCAGCCTGTCCTAGTGGGTTCCGTCTGCCTACTCACGAAGATTTTGAGAGCTTATGGACCGCTGCTGGAGCTGACTTTAATGCGGGCTACCTGTTGAAGACGGATTATGGTTGGAACGGCAACACTAACGGTAACGATACGCTGAAGTTTAGTGCCATGCCTGCAGGTAATCGTTTTGATGACGAAACTTATGGAAACATGATGAAGTTTGCCTTCTTCTGGAGTGCTGACGACAAGTCAGAGGGTATTTCCGTAGGGGATGCTCGGGTTTGGTACTTGACCAGCAAGAATATGGGCTTTGGATATATGAGCAAACCCAAGACCTTTGGCTTTTCCGTTAGGTGTGTGAAGTAGGGACGGAGCGAGATGAGATTGTGTCCTACGGAGAACTTGCGCGAGATGAGGCTACTTCGTAGCCTCTGACGCTTCACCTCGGTCATAAAAACGAACAAGTTCGTTTTTGCGACGCTCACCTTGCACGAGATTGTGTCCTACGGACACCAGCTTCATCGCCTCGGCAATGCCGGTGAGCGAGCTCCCCGGCGCTGCGCTCGGCTCAGTCGCTGTCGACCTCACGACCTACGGTCGTGAGTCCAGATCATTATGCTAATAAACAAGAAACCCCTGCATTAGCAGGGGTTTCTTGTTTATCGGAATAGCGAGATTCGAACTCACGACCTCTTGCTCCCGAAGCAAGCGCTCTACCAGACTGAGCTATATTCCGTTTTGTGAGACCAAATATAGATAGTATAATTGACTTTTTAAAGGGGTAAGGGTAAAAAAATTACTTTTTAGCCTTAATTTTACCCTTGGAATTGAGCTTAGGGGCCGGTTTTCCCAGTTTCATGATGCTGGAACCTGCGTTATCGGGCTCAACCTTGTATAAAACGATGCGGTTGCTCCATTCGGTACGGGCCTTGCGGTCGATAATGTGCTTTACGTTGCCGTATTCCGGGTTCCCGCCACCATGAATCACGCGTAAAACGCTTAAACCTGCAATCATCAGGTCGTCAATACGGCGTTCAACGGCTGCTGCAGCCTCTTCGGAGGTGTATCCGTGAAGGTCAATTTCGTCTTCGGGTACAGGAAGTTCCCAACTGGAGGGGCTACGGCCCATTTTTCTGCCACGAGGACCACGAGTCTGGGGGCGGGCTGCAGCCTCAGCTTCTTCGGCCTGCTGGCGAGCCTTGTCCTTGTCTTCCATATGGTGGTTCATTATCCATTCCATCTGGAAGCGTTCTTCTTCGTTAAGTTCTGCAGCCATAAAAACCTCATCCGAAATAACGGCGCAAATTTAGCAAAAAACAGTGGCTCAGTATAAGGAGCCTTCTGGATATACCTATATTTCACAACATGTTTTTCAATAGGAATGGTCGCATGGTTCGTAATGTTTTTAAGATGGTTGTGACTGCTGCTTTGGCTCTTTCCGCTATGGTCTTTGTGGGTTGCTCTGCAGGTGGTGACGACGCTTTGGTCAATCGCGTGTTCAAGGTTTCTGACCTGGGCCACAAGAAGGTGGGTGTGCAGATTGGCAACACCGCCGACATTTATGCCTCTGAATATGGTGGCGATACCGCAAAGATTGACGTGGAACGCTACACCAAGTTGGCTGATGCCGTTCAGGCTCTGAAGCAGGGAAAGATTGACGCAGTGCTTCTGGATGACCAGCCGGCAATTTACTTCGTGAAGCAAAATCCTACGCTGCGGGTTTTGGACGAAGCTTTCGTGGAAGAGACTTATGCAGGTGTCATTGCCAAGGGTAACGAAGGCCTCTTGGATACCTTCAACCTGGTGCTGAAGGAAATGCACGAGAATGGAATTTTTGATTCCTTGATGAACACTTACATCAACGGTACCGGCTCTTACCATTATGCCCAGAAGGTGAAGGAAGGGCCTCATCTGGTGCTGGCAACCAACGCTCAGTTCCCGCCTTACGAATATCATGAAGGTGAATTCATCGTTGGCTTGGAAATCGAACTGGCTTACTACCTGGCCGATAAGATGGGCCGCGTGCTGGAAATCCAGGATATTGAATTTGACGCTGTGATTAACGCCGTAAGCTCCGGCAAGGCAGACCTTGGCCTTTCTGGCTTTACCGTTACCGAAGAACGCAAGAAGTCCATCAACTTCACCGACAAGCTGGTGGATAACAAGGTTGTAATCATGGTTCGCAGCGATATTAAACCTAGCGAACTAGACAACAAGGTTTTTACTGTTAGCGATCTTGGTCATAAAAAGGTGGGTGTGCAGATTGGCAATACCGCCGATATTTACGCCTCTGAATATGGTGGCGATACCGCAAAGATCGATGTGGAACGCTATACGAAGCTCGCGGATGCGGTTCAGGCTCTGAAGCAGGGCAAGATTGACGCCGTGCTTCTGGATGACCAGCCGGCTATTTACTTCGTGAAGCAGAATCCCACCCTCCGCGTTCTGGACGAAGCTTTCGTGGAAGAAACTTACGCTGGCGTCATCGCCAAGGGTAACGAAGGTCTGCTGGATACCTTCAACTTGGTGCTGAAGGAAATGCATGAAAACGGAATCTTTGATTCCTTGATGAACACTTACATCAACGGCACCGGTTCTTACCACTACGCCCAGAAGGTGAAGGAAGGCCCGAAGCTTGTTCTGGCCACCAACGCTCAGTTCCCGCCTTACGAATATCATGAAGGTGAATTCATCGTTGGCTTGGAAATCGAACTGGCTTACTACCTGGCCGATAAGATGGGCCGCGTGCTGGAAATCCAGGATATTGAATTTGACGCTGTGATTAACGCCGTAAGCTCCGGCAAGGCAGACCTTGGCCTTTCTGGCTTTACCGTTACGGAAGAGCGCAAGAAGTCCATCAACTTCACCGACAAGCTGGTGGATAACCGCGTGGTGATTTTGGTCCGTACGGGCATGAAGGAAGATTCCGAAGAAACCTTCGTGGAAAAGTTCCAGAAGAATTTCATTAAGGATAACCGTTGGAAGTACATTGCCGAAGGTCTTCGTAATACCATAATTATTGCGCTTTGCGCTGCATTGCTGGGCATTGTCATCGGCTTTTTGGTGGCCATGGTCCGCGTGAATCATGAGTTCAACGGAAAGTACAAGATTGCCAACTGGGTTTGCAAGGCTTACCTGGCGGTAATCCGCGGAACTCCGATGATGGTCCAGCTGTTGATCATCTATTACATCGTTTTCTCTTCTGTGAACATCAACAAGTTGCTGGTGGCAATCATCGCTTTCGGTATTAACTCCGGCGCCTACGTTTCTGAAATTATTCGCGGTGGCATTAAGGCTGTGGATCCGGGGCAGATTGAAGCGGGTCGCAGTCTTGGCCTGAAGTTCAGGACGGTGATGCTCCATGTGGTTTACCCCCAGGCATTCAAGAATTCCTTGCCGGCATTGACAAACGAGTTTATTTCCCTCATCAAGGAAACGTCCATTTGCGGCTACATCGGCTTGACTGATTTGACCCGCGGTGGCGACATTATACGAAGCTTGACTTACGAGGCCATGTTCCCGTTGATTTCTGTGGCTATTGTCTACTTTATTATTGTGGCAGGGCTTTCCACTTGCGTGGCTCGCCTTGAAAAACGTTTGAAGAAGAACGAGCGCTAGGAGGAAACGGTTATGGCAAAAGAAGTAATGATTGAGGTAAAGAACCTTTGCAAGTCCTACGGCGACAAGCAGATTTTGAAGAACATTGACGCGGAGTTCCACAAGGGTGACGTGGTTGCCATTATCGGACCTTCGGGTTGCGGCAAGTCCACGTTTCTTCGCATGCTGAATCTTTTGGAAAAGCCTACCAGCGGTGACATTTTGCTGGATGGCAAGAGCATTCTGGATAAGAATGTTTCCAAGCCCACAATTCGTGCCCGCGTGGGAATGGTGTTCCAGCAGTTCAATTTGTTCAAGAACATGACTGCGTTGAAGAACGTGATGTTTGCGCCGGTAAAGCTTGGCCGCATGAACAAGGCTGAAGGCGAAAAACAGGCCATGGAATTGCTGAAGCGTGTGGGCCTTGCAGATCGCGCCGACCATTATCCGGCCCAGCTTTCGGGTGGTCAGCAGCAGCGTGTGGCCATTGCCCGCGCCGCCGCCATGAATCCCGAGGCAATCCTGTTTGATGAACCTACTAGCGCCTTGGACCCTGAAATGGTGGGCGAAGTCCTGAAGATCATGAAGGACTTGGCTCAGTCTGGCATGACCATGCTGGTGGTGACCCACGAAATGGGCTTTGCCCGCGAGGTGGCAAACCGCGTGCTGTTCTTTGCCGATGGCGTCATTAAGGAACAGGGTACTCCCGAGGAAATTTTTGACCATCCCAAGGATGTGCGCTTGAAGGATTTCTTGGCTGCTATCAAGAAATAGAATCCGCTTGCGAACAAGCGCTGTTCGCTGGTTTCTGCTGTGTACTTGAATCCTGAGAAATCGAGGTTTCTCGGGATTCTTTTTATATAGATTTTAAGGGTATGAAAAAGAATCGTAAGTTTATTTCTGCGGCTGTGGCTACTATGTTTGCCTTGGCTGTTCCTGGTTTTTCCGCTGTCCCCTCGGCTTCTGTTTCTGGCAATGTGGTGGATGCACAGGGCGCCCCTGTCAAGGACGCCGTTGTTTCCGTAAAGACCTTGCCCAACTTGCTGCCCGATGCACGCGGACTTTCCAACGTCAAGGGATCCTTTAACCTGAAAACAAAAATGGCTGATACCCAAGTGTTGGTTGTTAAAAAGACCGGATTCTTGCCTGAAACATTGACAGTTGCAGGCCTGGATTCTATGAAGGCTGCAAGTGGTGCAGGAGGCGTCGCAAAGATCATCTTGAAACGGGATCCCATTGAAGATAGAATTGACTCCCTGATGGCAGGCATGACTATTGATGATTTGGTGGCCCAGATGACTCAGGCCATGGTTCCCAACGTGGATTGCGGGGGTGGTATTTGCGGATCTGCATTGCAGGGCGGTGGCCGTTACGCAAAGGATTTTTACCAAAATGCCTGGGCTCAGAAAATTCCAGTAAGCTATGGAAAGGATAATGTTCACGGCGTTGCCGATGTGGTGAATGCTACGGTTTTTCCCCACAATATCGGACTAGGGGCAACGCGAGACACTGCCCTTGTTCGTCGTATTGGCCAGGTGGTGGCTGAAGAAATGTGGGCTGCTAACATTGACTACAATTTTGCTCCCGCTTTAAGCGTTCCTCAGGATGAACGTTGGGGTCGAACCTACGAAGGCTTTGGCGAAAAGCCGGAACTTGCTGTGGATTTGGGCTCGGCATTCCTTCGAGGTATGCAGGGCGATCACTTTGATGCGGAATGGCGAGTGACGGGAACCATCAAGCATTATCTAGGCGATGGCGCTACCAATAAGGGGTGGGACCGTGGCGATGTAAAAATGTCCGATGCTCAGATTCGTAAATTACTTTTGCCGCCTTACGTTGCCGCCGTGGAGCAGGGGGCCCAGAGTGTGATGGCCAGCTTTAACACTATCCGCGGCAAGCATCAGCATGTGGATTCTTTGCGTTTGACAGGCTGGCTCAAGACTGAATTGGGCTTTGACGGTTTTGTCATTGCGGACTGGGAAGGCATTGAACATTCTACTACTCCAGGCAATGCTGGCGACTACTCAGGCAAGAAAACCAATGTCTCTAGCGAAGAAGCTATTCGTCGTTCCATTAATGCTGGCCTTGACATGGCCATGGTACCGTCCTCCGCAGAAGCTTTCATGAGTTCGCTGAAGAAACTTGTTGCCGAAGGGAAGGTTCCTGAAAATCGCGTGAAGGATGCGGTCCGCAGAATTCTGCGTGTGAAGATTCGCGCCGGCCGTTTGGACAATCCCATGGGGCCTGCTCAGTATGTTGGCAAGACAGAAAATATCGGTAGTAAAGAACACCGTGCCATTGCCCGTGAAGCCGTGCAGAAAAGCTTGGTATTGCTGAAGAACGAAGGAGTTCTGCCTTTGGCAAAGACTTCTCCTGTTTTTGTCACTGGGTCTCATGCAGATCATACGGGCCTTCAGTGTGGCGCATGGACGTTAGGCTGGCAGGGTACACGAGGTGATGTTCCTGGCGCAACTTCTATTGTCGGAGGCTTCGATCAGGTGGCTCCCGGAGCACGTACTGAAAATGCAGACAGTGCAAATACCGTCGTCTACGTCATAGGCGAAACGCCCTATGCGGAATGGTTCGGTGATTTCCGAGAAAAGGATTTTAATAACAAGCTGTTTACTACGGAAAAATCTCATACAACCCATTTTGAAAGTACCGATGAAAACTTGAAACAGATAAATACTTGGAAAGCCGCTGGCAAGAAAGTGGTTCTGGTTTTAGTTTCTGGTCGTCCTTTGCCGATTACGAATATTATCAATGCCGTAGATGGTTTTGTTGCTGCATGGCTTCCGGGTAGCGAAGGCGAAGGCGTTGCTGACGTACTCTTTGGTGATGTAAAGCCTACGGGTAAGTTACCTCACACTTGGCCAAAGGATGCTAAGCAGATTCCCATTAACGACGGTGATGGGAAGAAGGGCCTGTTCCCTTATGGGTTTGGCCTGACCTATTAAAAAAACGCCGCATTGCTGCGGCGTTCAATTTTTTCGGAGTTTTTTAACTACTTGATTCGAATGACGGATTGGTGCAGAGCCTTTCCGTTTTTCATTATGCGCATGAGGTAAACACCGGATTGCTTGGGTGCAGATTTGAGAGTGTTGCCGTTCATGTCAAAATATTGGATGGTTCTGTTGGATGAATCAAACAAGTCTGCATTCAACTGAGAAATAATTGTAGTTGTTGTGTCTGTTTTTTCTTCTGGATTGACCACGGGTTCTTCAGGAGCTGTAGTGGAATCGCTTGCAATTGTCATTACAATGGAAAGCGTTACCTGATTCTTGCCGTAGACAATGGCCTGCTTTACGGTAAATTCGTCTCCAGCCTTGACCTTGCCGGGCATATGGCCGACCTTTGTTGTCATGGTATTTAGATCGACGTTGGAGAAAACGATGCTTGTTCCGTTGGGATTCCAGGTGGCGACAGCTCCCTTGGAATCAAACCAATGGCCGGTGCCTTCACCAGTGGTTTCGCTGTTTAATGAACCGTCAGGCTCGACTGCGTAGAAACTGGCCTTGCTTGGAATTTCACTTTGCTTGATTCCGAGAATTTCAGCAACCTTTGCTCCTTGTAAATCAACTGAAACTGGGGCGTAGTTATCGCTGATGGGGATCTGTGCTGTTAAAGAAATTTCAGTAATTGTGGGCGGTTCACTGGGCGTGTTACCTGGGTCTGCTGCAATAGAACAGTCTCCGCCGAGGCAGAAGCTGAGGGTGTTCCCGTTGACGCTTACGTTAGTGAAATTGAGCCCTGTTGCAGATCCGCTGTACCAACGAATTGCAGGGTAGAGGGCGTCCGAGAATGCGTCGTAGGAATTTGTTGCGTTAAAGAATGCTCCGGCTCTGCTACCGGGAGAGGGCCACTGGTCATTTTCGGGATCGCTGTTGTTGCCCTTGGAATCAGCATGAACAATGCGGAGCCCAAGCTTGTTTGCTGCAGAATTTCCTTCGATGGAAAAGTCATAATGCTGCATCAGGATGCCGCTACCCTTAAGAACCTTGTTGCGGCCGTCGTTTTTCACATAGGACCAGACCAAGCCTTCCTTGTCTGGGCGGCTGGGATTCTTGAAGCGGAAACATTGCTCTCCAGCTTCAGTGGAAATTTTTCCCACGTCATCTGCTGAAATATCCTTGAAGGGAATCCATCCCTGGTCTGCGCGGTAGAAATCGTTGATTGCAACTGGGTTCCAGTCGTTGGGACGGTTGCCCATGGTGCAGTAGTCGCCGTACCAGTAAAGGTCCGGCCATCCAAAGATCATGTGGCCAGTTTCATGAATGAAAACGTAGATGGAGAACTTGCCCGGCATGTCTGTCATTTGATGCTTTTGCAGAACTACTCCATCGCGCCTTTCGTTGGACCAACCTGCGTGAGGCCACAAGCCCTTGCCCCATTCAAGACCCGCACCTGCGTACAGAATGTTGATTGCTTCGGTAATTCCATTCTTGTCGTTGTCATAGCGGGAATAGTCTACCTGGGAGTCAAAATACTCGAAGACTTCCTTTACAAGGACGTCGGATCCGGAATAGCCGTCCATATTTTCGTAATAGGACTTGGGATACTTGGCGCGGTACCAACCGAAGACTTCGTTGGTCAAGTCCAGCTGGCCATTGGATACGTCCAGATAGTAATCGCGGACAGAACCGTTACAGCCGTCACGATTGAATCCTTCCTTGTTCAGCCAGTCGGAAATTTCTTCCTTGGTTACCGGGGCGGGTTGGTCGGAAAAATCTACAAGGAGGGTTAGCCCGTAGACTTTACCCTTGGGCGCCGAGTAATGACTTTTTTCTGCTGTGGAAGGGGCGAATTTCAGCTTGGAGCCCCTTGTATTGTCGAATTTCGTAATGGCTTCGCTAGGCCAGGCCTGAACACGCTTGCCTTGATAAACAATGTCTGCAAAGGAGGTGCCGATTAAAGAAAGTACAGCACACCCAAAAATCATTTTTTTAAAACAACCCATACATTCCACCTTTTTTAGTAATATACTCAAAAATTAAAGAATATGTGGAGTGAAAAAACGGTGGAGTTGTTCTTTATGGGCTTTTATGGGATTTATATGCAATTTATTTTGAATAGAACCAGTCTATAACGAACTATAATAAAAAGTGATTATCGCAAAGCCTCCGCAAATGTTTGCCTTTTTCTAAATTTCCCCTGTAAAATGATTGTGTGGAAAGAAATTTCTACAAACTAAGAGGCCATTGGAAAATGACACTTCGCGAAGCTTTTGAGAATAAGATGTTGCTGCTGGATGGCGGCATGGGATCTGTTATCCAGACTTATGGGATTAAGGGTGCCAACAATGACATGTTGAGCATTGAACGCCCGGATGTGATTCTGGATATCCAGCGTCGCTATGTGGACGCTGGTGTAGATTGCCTTACCACCAACACATTCTCTAGCCAGAGGGTAAGCCAGCACGAATATCACCAGGAGCATCGCATTGCGGAAATGAACCGCGCTTCCGTAAAGATTGCCAAGCAGGCTGCTGCCGAGGCCATGGAAAAGTATGGCCGCAAGGTGTACATTTTGGGCGACGTGGGCCCCACCAGCAAGATGCTTTCCATGAGCGAGGATGTGAACGATCCTGCCAGCCGTAGCATTACTTTCGACGAACTGGAAGACGCCTACCTGGAACAGATTCAGGTGTTGATTGAAGAAGGCGTGGATGCAATCCTTATCGAAACCATTTTTGATACGTTGAACGCCAAGGCGGCAGCAAGCGCATACACGAAGGCTAAGGATGCTATGGAAGCTGCTGCAGTTGCTCGCGGTGAAACGCCCCGCGCTCTGGAAGTCATGTTCTCCATGACCGTAAGCGATGCTTCTGGCCGTACCCTTTCTGGTCAGACGGTGGAAGCCTTCGCCATCAGCGTTATGCATGTGAAGCCCTTGAGCATTGGTCTCAACTGCGGTCTTGGCGCCGACGGTATGGTGCCTTACCTGCGCCGTATGGGTAAGCTTGCTCCTTGCTATATTAGCTGCCATCCTAATGCAGGTTTGCCTAACCAGTTTGGCGGTTACGATGATACGCCCGAGGATATGGTTCGCCTGATGGCTCCCTACCTTGACGAAAAGTTGGTGAACATGGTAGGCGGTTGCTGCGGTACTACTCCGGAACACATTGCTGCCATGCGCAAGATGCTGGATGCCTTGCCTGCAGACTATGAACGTCGCAAGCCCGCTCCTGCGTTCGCAACTTCTCCGCTGCTTCGTTTGGCAGGCCTGGAACCGCTGATGGTTTCTCAGGTGCGCCCCAGCAATGGCGCCGACAACTGCAACGCTGAAGATTTCGTGCAGGTGGGTGAACGTTGCAACGTGGCTGGTTCCAAGAAGTTCCTGCGACTGATCAACGAAAAGAACTATGACGAAGCTCTGGACATTGCCCGCAAGCAGGTGGAAGATGGAGCTCAGGTGGTTGACGTCAATATGGACGACGGCCTTCTGGATGCCAAGCAGGAAATGCGCACCTTCTTGAACTTGCTGGCTTCTGACCCGGCAATTAGCCGTGTGCCCATCATGGTGGACAGCTCCCGCTTCGAAGTTATTGAAGAAGGCTTGAAGTGCGCTCAGGGCAAGTGCATCGTAAATTCCATCTCCTTGAAGATGGGTGAGGAAGCCTTCATTGAACATGCCAAGACGGTGAAGCGTTTGGGCGCTGCCGTTATCGTGATGCTCTTTGACGAAGAAGGGCAGGCCACCAATTACGACCGCCGCGTGGCCATAGCATCCCGCGCCTACAAGATTATTACGGAACAGTGCGGCTTCGATCCGAGTGACATTATTTTTGACCCCAACGTCTTGACGGTGGCGACAGGCATGGCGGAACACAACGCCTACGCCCACGACTTTATCCGCGCTTGCCGCTGGATTATTGACAACCTGCCTGGCGTTCGCATTTCCGGCGGTCTTTCCAACCTGAGTTTTGCCTTCCGTGGAAATAACTACCTACGCGAAGCTATGCACTCTACCATGCTCCACTTGGCAACTCCCAACGGCATGGGCATGGCCATCATGAATCCTGCCGCTGCAGTGGATTACAAAACCATTCCTCTGGAACTTCGCATGGCCATTACCGAAGTGTTGCTGAACACCCATCCGGAATCTAGCGAGGAACTGATTGAAATTGCAAGCCGCATGAACGAGGCTGCAGCAAAGGCAAAGGAAACAGGTGCCAAGTACGATCCTAAGGCAATCTTTGCCATGGGTGTCGGTTCTGCAAATGTCGCAGGCTCCGCCGAATCAGGCGCCGCTGCCGGGAATGCCGCTGCAGCTCAGACTACTCCGGAACAGCGCTTGCAGGAAGCCCTCTTGAAGGGAACTTCTACAACCCTTCAGCCGGATCTGATGGAATTGATCAACCGCGGTGACAGCCCGGTGAACATTATTTCTGGCCCCCTCATGGATGGCATGAATGAAGTGGGCCGCCGCTTTGGCGCCGGCGAAATGTTCCTGCCCCAGGTGGTGAAAACTGCACGTACCATGAAGAAGGCCGTGGAAATTTTGCAGCCCTACATTGAAGCGGGTAAGGCGGCCGATGGTGCCAACGGTTCCGCAGGTTCTCGTGGCAAGATTGTCATCGCCACTGTGAAGGGTGACGTTCATGATATTGGCAAGAACATCGTTTCCGTGATTATGGCCTGCAACGGCTTCGAGATGGTGGACCTTGGCGTTATGGTAACAGAAGATGTGATCGTGAAGGCTGCCATCGAACATAAGGCCGACATCTTGAGCCTCTCTGGACTTATCACTCCGTCTCTGGAAGAAATGTGCACTGTGGCCAAGGAAATGCAGAAGGCTGGCCTTCGCATTCCTATCATCGTGGGTGGTGCAACAACAAGCCCGACCCATACGGCTGTGAAGATTGCTCCTTGCTACGATGGCCCCGTTTTCCATGTACGTGATGCTGCGTCCAACCCGGGCCTTGCCGCAAAGCTTTTGGATCCCGCCACTCGTGACGCTACCATCGAAGAAAACCGCAAGGAACAGCAGCGAATCCGTGACGAACAATCCGGCAAGATTACTGCAAAGGCGGTCGCCATGGCTGCCGCAGAATCTACTCCTGTGGAACGCCGCTTCAAGTGCGACTGGTCCAAGTATAGCCCGGTGCAGCCGCCCTTCTTTGGTGAAAGTAAGTTGCCGCCCATTTCTTTGGACAAGGTCATCCCGCTGATTAGCTGGGAATACTTCTTCTTTACTTGGAAGGTGAAGGCTGACTGCGACGAAGCTATCAAGCTTAAGGCCGATGCGGTTGCGCTTCTTGCCGACTTGAACAAACCGGAATACGCCCTCCGTGCAGTACAGGCATTCTACCCGGCTGCAGGCACCGTCGACGGCATCACGTTTAATACGGGCCGCACCGGTACCGATGCCGACATCGTTGAAATAGCAACCGCACGTCAGCAGAATCCCGAAGGCACTTGCCTTGCCCTCTGCGACTATGTGGCACCCGCCGATACGAAACTTGCCTGCGAGTCCGTCGCCAGCCCCAAGTTCCCGGATGTCGTCGGAGCGTTCGCCGTTACCGTCAGCGACGCCTTCGTGAAACGCCTCGAAAAGCTGAAGGCAGAACAGGGCGGCAGCGATTACGACGTTCTTTTGATGCAGACCGTGGCAGACCGCCTTGCAGAAGCTGGAGCTGAATACCTAAGCCAGCAGCTGGCTGCAAACAACAGCTGGAAGGGCATCCGCCCGGCAGTGGGCTATCCGGTATTGCCCAACATCAAGGAAATCTTCAACGTAGCAAAGCTTATTGACTTTGATAGCGTTGGCATTAGCCTTACGGAAAACGGCGCCATGTACCCGCAGGCATCTGTCAGCGGCCTGTACATCAGCCATCCGGAAATTGATTACTTTAACGTGAAAGTGAACTAGACCTTGAAATTGCCGTGGTAGTTCCAGCTCCATTGGGCAGGATGCTCGGCGATCCAAGTTTCAACTTCTTTAGCGATGCTCTCTACTAAGGGAGCGTCGCTTTCTTTTTTGTCGGAACTGTTTTTTGCATGGAGTTCGACGAGGGCCTTGTCGTATTCTGGCGGATAATATTTTTCGAATCGGATGACGATTTCGCGGCGGTTCTGGCTGCCAATAGTCTCGTTGTCGCTAGTTCTTGTGAATGTGCGGAACGTAACGATGCCTGCTCCCATTTGGTTCACTAGCTCGGGTAATCTTAGATACAGCGTGGAATCTTGCCCGAAGAGCTTGACTTTGTTCCCCTTGGTGTTCTTGCCTTGGTCAAATACCATGGCCAATATACCATTGGTCTTGAACAAATTGCGAATCAAGGCGCGAGAATCTTCGGGGCTGTATTCCGTTAGATGTGGGTCACTGCGCAGTTCCTGAATGAGCAGACGAAGTGCCCCTTCGCCTAAGGTATCGGTAACGAGGTGAACGTTGTTGCTGTAGCGGCATAGGCTCCGATGCAAAAGTTCAAAGGAACCTTGGTGAATGCTGATTGCTGCTACGGGGCCATGGGTAAGGGCCTCTTTAATGATATTTTCGTTCTCGAAAACGAGTCTCGACGTGGTTTGCTTAAATCTCGCTAAACCGCGGTAGGAATCAAGCGCGTTCCAGAATATTCCCTGGAAGACGTCCCTTGGTGTAACGTCTGTCCAATTTTTTTCCTGGTTTGTTTCCTCGAGAAATTCTTGGGCTTTTTTCAGGTGTCTTTGTGTCCGGCCCCAGGCTCTTTTTTCGTGAGTTTTCTTGTAGATGGGGTAGGCCAGTTTAAACAAGAAACCAAGAGCAAAATCAGGAAACCGCAAAAGGGCGTGTAGCACTATTTTCGCCAGTACGTATTTTACGGAAATCCTTGCCATAACCGCAATATAAAATAAACCTGAAGGTTGTAATATTTTTAAATTTTATAGGTACAGTTTTCACTTAACATTAACCCTAGTAAATTATGCTTTGTCAGTGGCTTTTTCACTTAACTAACATTGATTTCTTTGACGGTCGTCTGTTCCGTGCAGGTGTTGCCGCCATGCTATCCGTCATCATGGTCATGACCTTCATGCCTGTGTATATCCGTAAGCTCCAGAGCCTGGATGCTACCAGCGATTTTGATAAGGATGGCAAGTCCAAATCACCTCCGATTATGGGCGGTTTGCTTCTTGTGGTAGTTGTGGAAATTGTTTCCCTTTTGGTTTGCAAGATGAATGGCTATACCATCTCCACCCTGGTAATCCTGGCTGCATTCTCTGCCGTGGGTGCCATTGACGATATTGCCAAGGTTCGCGCCAAGAGGCTTATTAAGCTCGGCAAGCTGAAGGCTGCCGACTATATGGACAAGGCCGACGGTATCTCCAGTTCTCTCCGTCTTTTCCTGTATTTCCTGTTTAGCTTGCTTGTTGCCATTTTCTGCTATAAGTTCATCCCGGAACTGAAGGGTGACTTGACTATTCCGTTCTTTCCTGTGGATGTATTCCAGCTTCACTTGCCGAACTGGATCTTTGTTGCCTTTATGACTTTTGTTATTGCGGCCTCTGCAAACGGAACCAACTTTACCGATGGCCTGGACAGCCTTGTTTCCGTGCCTATCCTTACAAGTATGGTTTTTGTGGGCTTGGTGGCCTACGTTAGTGGAAACTTTATCTTCAGCCAGTACCTTAGCGTTCCTTATCTGCCTGGTTGCGATGAATTGTTCCCCCTGGCCATGTCCATTGCAGGATCTCTGCTTGCCTATCTTTGGTTTAACAGTCCTCCGGCAGAAATCTACATGGGCGATGCCGGTTCCGTCGGTTTCGGTGCCGCAATCGGTATCATGTTCATCCTGGTTCAGGCAGGTCTCTTCCTTCCCATTGTTTGCATTATCATCATTGCCGAAGCTTGCTCTGTGCTGTTCCAGATTCTTTGGTTCAAGATTACCAAGAAGGCTACCGGAACTGGCCGTAGAATCTTCCTTTGCGCTCCGCTGCATCATCATTTCCAGAAGAAGTGGGAAGGTCGTTTTGCTAGCAAGCCTTTGATGAACTCCAAGATTGTCTGGAGAATGCACTTGATCAGCATCTTTGCCTTGATCGTTAGCATGGTGATTTTCTTCGGTATTAGGTAGTCTGGTATGGCAAACGAAAACTTAATTGAAATATTGAATAACTTTGGCCAGCAGGATTTGGCTAAGCATCTGGAATCTCTCAGTGGTGAAGCCAGAACCCGTCTGGAACGTGACGTGGCAGGTCAGGACTGGGAAGAACTTCGTGCACTTTACGAAGAAAAATCCAGTGCAAATTTGACTGACAATGTGAGCTCCGATCTCAAGCCAATGCCTTTCAAGATTGCTACCGAGGATTTGCGTTACGATTTCTGGAAGGAAACAGGCGAGGTCCTTTTAGGCAAGGGCCAGGTTGCAGCGTTCCTGGTTGCCGGTGGTCAGGGTTCCCGCCTTGGCTTTGACGGCCCCAAGGGCATGTTCGATATTGGCCTTCCCAGCCATAAGAGCCTGTTCCAGCTTCAGGCGGAACGACTGCTGAATCTTGGTGCCCAGGCCGGACACGCCATTCCCTGGTGTATTATGACCAGCCCCCTCAATCACGAGGCTACGGTCAACTTCTTTATTGAAAACAACTACTTTGGCATGGACCGCCAGAATGTCCGTTTCTTTGAGCAGGGTACTATCTGCGCCTTGACTCCGGACGGAAAGGCTGTGCTGGATGGCGAAGACCATCTGGCTCTTGTGCCCGATGGAAACGGCGGTTGCTTTAGGGCTCTTTCCCAGAGTGGAACTCTGGCATGGCTTATTGAACGTGGCGTCCGCTACGTGTTCTTGTACAGCGTTGATAACGCTCTCTGCCGTATCTGTGACCCGGCCTTTGTCGGCGCCCTTGCCAGCGAAGGCATGAGCATGAGTGCATCCAAGGTGGTACATAAGGCTAACGCGCAGGAAAAGGTAGGCATCTTCGCTTATCAGAACCGCAAGCCTGGCGTTGTAGAATACAGCGACCTTCCCGAGGAATACCGCGACATGACCAATGCCGACGGTAGCTTGACTTTTGATGGCGGCAATATTGCAGTTCATCTGTTCAAGATCGAAGGCCTTCGTAAGTTGCAGACCAGCAAACTCCCGTGGCACACCGCCCGTAAGACTGTCTGCGGTATCGAGAAGTGCTGGAAGTTTGAACAGTTCCTTTTCGATGCATTCCCACAGTTGGGTTCCATGATGCCTTTCGGTGTTGTTCGTGAAGAAGAATTCAGCCCGGTGAAGAATGCCGACGGAAACGACAGTCCCAAGACTGCCCGCCAGATGATTGGTCGCCTCCATAGGGATTGGCTCCGTAAGGCCCACGTGGAAGTAAATCCCAACAAACTGTACGAAGTGTCTCCCCAGTTGAGCTATGCAGGCGAGAACCTGAGCCGCCGCGTTTTTGAACGTGAACTGGGCAAGAGCATTCTGGAATTTGACGATGTGTAGTTTGCGAATCGATTGCCCCCACTGCAATTCTTCTTTCGATGTTCAGATCGAAGGGGAACCGTCTAACATGATGGTGTTTTGCTGTGCTCGCTGCAAGACTCCCTTGATGTTCTATCACGGGGTAGTCTCTGAATTGGACCGTGATGAATTCGCCAATCTTCGTAAGCGCCTGAGCCGAGCCCTTGATGCCGTCGTCAATAAGGACGGTGCCATGGCCGAGGTTGTGGAAGTTATTAAGGAGATGGTTCAGGAATCTGACCAGCGTGCGGCAGAACGTGCCTCCGAAAATGAACCGTCCGTGGTTCAGGATAAGAAGACCCTTACCGATGAATCCATTGATGCTTTGCAGAAACAGCTAGATGAAATGGATGCGGAAAGCTTCCTGGATAATCTTTAGTCGTACCTTTTATGAAGATTCTTTTTTCAGACCTTGACGGGACTCTATTGACCGATGACAAGCGTATTCTCCCTGAGGATATGGCTGCTATCGATGCCCTTCTTGCTGCTGGAAACAAGTTTCTCATTACTACAGGAAGGCCTTTGACAAGCGCCAAGATGCTGGCCAAGAAATATGGTTTCTACAAACCGGGATTTTTTCTTGTCAGTTTCAACGGTGGGCTGATTTATGATTGCGCCACAGAGGAATCCATACTGACCCGCCGTATTTCCGTGGACCAGGTAAAGTTCATTATGGACAAGGCCCACGAGTGGGGGATGCACGCCCACACTTACGCTGGCGACCTGGTAATCTCTGAATACGAGACGGAACAGCTTAAGAATTACTGCTGCATTATGCAGATGGATTACAAGATTGTGGATGACATCCGTCAGTATTTCAGCGCAACACCATCTGGGGCGGCGACATGCGCTCCCACCATGCCGATTAACGTGGTCATTCGTCCCGAGGATCCCATTAAGGTGAACGTGATTACACCGAAGGATCATTCCAGTCTGCTCGACTTCAGGGCAGAAATGCGAAAGACCACCGAGGGCAAGCTGTTCGATGTTTTCAGCAAGCCCGAGATGTTGGAGTTTTCCGACCTTAAGACCAACAAGGGAGATGCTGTCCGGTTCATGGCGGATTTCTACAAGGTTCCCCTGGCCGATACTATTGCCTGTGGTGACGAGGAAAATGATTGCCCCATGATCAAGGCGGCTGGTGTGGGAGTTGCCATGGCGAACGCTTCTGATGTAGCCAAGGGCTGTGCGGATTATATCACTGTGAATGACAATAACCATGGCGGCATTGCCGAGGTTATTGCAAAGTTTGTTTTGTAGTTAAACATAGTTGGAATGTTATGAAAAATTGGATTGCCTCATTGAATCTTGGACGTAAGCACGGAATCGCTCTGGCTGTGACCTTGGCCGTTCTTGTGGTTGCCTTCTTGATTTTCAACAACCTATCGGTGCCTTACGCAAGGCGTTGGGATATTGACTGGGGTTATTATTCCATTCTCTCTACGTTTATACTCCTGGTCGTGGGTGTTGTTGTAAACGCTCCCTATATTTCCCGCAATTGGAAAGACATGAAACCTTCGGGAAAGGGCTGCTGTATTCTGGCCGTTGTCATCCTGATTTTCTCTGTGTTCATGTTTGCCAATATCAGCAATACTCATCGCGTGCTCAGTGATGAAACTAGCTGGGAATCCATGGGCCTTCAGATGTACTACCAGCATACCGGTGGTATCTGTAACGAAGGCATTTGGCACGACGGAGTTCTGGACTGCAAGACAGAAGTGAACAACTTCAAGGGAAAGGCCCTGGGATTTGTTTATTCCCTGGTGTTCAACTTCATGGAGCCCAACCGTGATACGGCGCTACTGGTGAACTATCCTTTCTACGTCCTGAGCCTATTGCTGTTCTTCCTTGCCTTGCGCAAGTGGTTTAGGAATGAATGGGCCGCCATTGCGGCGACAGCATTTCTTGGGGGTATGCCCATTTACCTGTTGCAGGCAAGGTCTGCATCTACAGAAGTTCTGTACATATTCTTGCTGAATGCCTTGATGGCGTGGTACGCCTTTGTGCCCACAAGCAAGGTGACCTGGAAGCATTTCTTGCTGACGGTGCCTCTGCTTGGCTTCTTTGCCCAGACCAGGCAGGAAACCGTTTTCGCCTTTATTCCCTTTGCCCTGTTCTATTACAGGTATTTCCTGGAAAAGGCTCATCGCCTTCCGTTGTTTGTTGCATCCGTTATTGCTGTTAGCTGGCCCTCTGTAAATACCATGGCAGCCTACCGCGGTTACGATTTCCAGGGCGGTGAACATGCTGCGCACTCCTTTGAGAACCTTTGGTTCAATCTGAAGACCAACATCGAGGTAATGCTGAACTTGAAGGAAAATCCTGCCTTCGGTGGCATCATGGAAAATCCCTTCTATACAAGCTTTACCATCATTACCATGGTCGCAACGGTGTGGCTCCTGGTTCGTGCGATTGTATGGAGAAGATATCTTCGTGGCTTGATTTTGGGCTTGGCCTTCTGTGCCCAGATTTTTGTCATCATGTTCAATGTCTCCGGTACGTTTACCATTGACATTAACCAGCGCTATGTCCTGGTTGCCTTGCCTTTGTTTGCCTTGATTATGGCCCTGGGACTTTTTGACGCTTTGCAGTTTGCAACCAAGATGCGCCATGATGCCGCAGGCCATATTGTGATGATTCTTGCCTGCCTTATGTCTGTGGGCTTGATGGTTTATCATGGAAACAGCTATCGAAACAACATGCTCTATTACAAGAACAAGCTGTTGGGCGAAGAGGATTATCTGGATCATGTCCTTGAATCCTATCCAGAAAATTCCATATTCATTTATGCCCGCCCCTGGCAGATGCTGGCTTCCGGCCATAGTTCCTTTAGTGAACGCACCTTTATGGGCTGGAATACGGAAAACTTTGCCAAGTGGCTTCAAGTTTCCGATGGCAATATTTACCTGGTTCGCGGCCAGGACGGCTATGGTGAATTGAACCGCAAGAGCCGTGTGGTTGGCTTCAAGACCACGGATCAGATTGACGAAATCCTCCAGGATTACAAGCACGAAAGGGTTCTTCTGGAACCGAAGCTGTTCGGCTATCCCTTGGCGATTTATAAGGTGATTTCCAAGAAGGGAGTTTCCAACTACGCCCAGAATTTCATGGTTTCCGACTATGTTGCGGCTTCTGATTCTTCCGACAATCATTTTGTGTTGAACCGTCGCTTCCCTGAGGCCATTTCCTGCGTGTATACCTTGAATGGCGAACTTCAGGAAGAAATCCTTTTGTCCCAGGATGCAGATACAGTCCTGGTGGATTCTAGCAAGATCCATAATGGCATGAATCGTGCAGAATTCCGTTGCGAGATGCCGGATAACGACACCTTGAATATCATTAGGGATTTCTTCATTGATGCGGAAAGTGTCCAGCTTCTGTCCGCATTGAAAATGGATTCCTACAGCCAGGACTGGGGCGCTCCTCAAACCAACGAGTCTGTGGAACATCATCAGCTGATGCTGGATGGTGAATACTTCCGTTACGGCATTGGTTCCCATGCAAACTCTGTAATCAAGTATACCTTGCCAAGGAAGTTTGAAAAATTCCACGTTGTAGTGGGGCTTGATGACGAAAGTGCCTGCGGCGATGGTGCAAATTTTGTAATCGTTGGCGATGGTAATGTTCTCGTTCGCACAAAGCGCCTGTATTCTTCCCAGAAGCAATCCCTTGATGTCGATGTTACAGATGTGAAGTCCTTGGAACTTCGCGTTGAAAAAGGCGACAATATGGATTGCGACCACGGCGACTGGGCAAATGCCTGGCTGGAGGCCGCTAAGTGAAAGTCCTGGTAGCTCCGCTTGACTGGGGCTTAGGGCATGCAACTCGTTGCATTCCCGTTATCAGGGAATTCCTGAGGCAGGGGGCGGAAGTGGAATTGGCTGTTGTTAAAAGCAACGCTAAACTGCTTCGTGGCATTTTCCCAGAACTCCGTCAAAGGTTGGCTCCTTCCTACAATATTGTCTATCCCAAGCACGGTTACAATATGGGGTTGTGGCTTGCCAAGAACGGCGCCCACCTGAATTCGGTTATAAGGTTTGAGCATCGCTATGTAGAGGAAATGGTTGAACGTCATCATTACGACGTTGTCCTTTCCGACAACCGCTTTGGATTTTATTCTCGCAAGGCTAAGTCTATCTACATGACTCACCAGAGGCGAATAGCCTTCCCGCCGGCTTTAAGTGCCCTTGAATCGGTGGGAATGATGTGGCATGCCTCCGTTATGCGACATTTTGATGAAGTCTGGGTTCCCGATATTCCCGAGGAACCGGGATATGCGGGGAACATGTCCCACGTAAGATACTGCCCTAGGTCGGTGCGTTACGTAGGAGCCTTGTCCCGATTTGAAAATGCACCTTCCGAGAACGAAGGCGGAACGTTGCTGGAAAGTATCCCTCTGGAAAATCCGCAGTACAAGTTCGTGGCGGTGGTGTCCGGAGTGGAACCTGCCCGTTCCCGCTTTGAAAAAAAGCTGGCGGAGGCCTTCGCAGGTATTCCCGGCAGGCACCTCATTATCCAGGGCCGTCCCGCAGCCGGTATCAAGACGTGGACCGAGGGCAACGTGGACTTCTGCACACACCTGCAGGATGCCGCCTTCTCCGCCGCGGTTCGCGGTGCAGAACATGTGGTTTCCCGCGGCGGCTACAGCACCGTGATGGATATGGCCGTCCTTGGCGCCTCCTGCATTTTCGTTCCCACGCCGGGGCAGTACGAGCAGGTAATTCTCGGACGCAACCTGGCACGGGCAGGATTCGCCTACAACATCGACGAAAAGGATCTTTCCGCCGGAAGCCTCCTTCGTTGTTCTGGATCCATGAAACTGCCGCAGGTTGCAAAAAACGACCTGCTTCATAAGGCTGTTTCAGAAGTTTTAAAAATCAAGTAGAAAGGTTAAGTATGCCTCAGTTTATTCTCGCATTTCCCATGAACTGCACCGTAGCAGATCCCATCGTGATAAACGAAAACGTCTCCATTGCCGCAGACGCAAAGACCGCCATTATTCCTGGCTGTACAGTTTCTTTCAACGTTATCCGTAAGGAACATGTGGACGGCCTGGTGGACATCTTCAAGGAGCATCAGGATATTTCCGCAGAAGCTGCTTCCGCAATTGATGCCCACAAGTCTCTGCTGTTCCTCCTTGGCGAAGCAAAGTCCGTAGAAGACGTGGCTCAGGTCAATATGGCCATTCTCAAGTTGTTCGGACTTGGAGCAACCGGTGTCTACATGCAACAATCCGGCGCCGCCTGGAGCGAACAGGGTTTCCGCGAGGAAGTAGGTGATGGTGAATATCCCATGGACCCGTGGATCAACTTCGTTGAAAACAACGACGTTCTCTACACATTGGGCCTGGCCTGCTTTGCCCTGCCGGACCTCTGCATTTCCACCTCTACGGAAAACGCACAGGAGGCGCTGCTTCTTGCCGCAGACGCCTTGTTCGGCGATGGCATTCCTGCCAAGTCCGGTTCCGAAATTGACCTGGAAGATGGCGAAGTCTATGTGCTGCGTCAGGAAACCAAGATCCCGTTCCCCAAGGATTCCCCTGAATACAACAAGCAGGGTGTTCTCCGCCTGAATAAGAAGAAGTAACTGCGCCATTCGGCTACCATGCCGCGGCGCCTGTCCGTCCGTTAAATTGCAAAAAAAGAAAAAGCCTCGCTTTAACGCGAGGCCTTTCTTGTGAACTCTTATGAAGGCTGGTTCTAGCGCAGGGTGTTCTCCCGCGTTTAGAACAGTGCAATCATTACAATTCCGGCTGCTTGCCAGTGAGACGAACGAAGATCTCGATGTACTTGTCGAGAGTGTTCTTCACAACGTCGGCAGGAATTTCGGGACCCGGATAGCACTTGCCCCAGTCCAGAGTTTCGAGCCAGTCACGGATGTACTGCTTGTCGAAGCTTTCCTGGTTCTTGCCAACCTGGTACTTGTCTGCGGGCCAGTAGCGGCTGGAGTCCGGAGTAAGAACTTCGTCGATGAGGATGGTTTCGCCATCGATTTCGCCGAATTCGAACTTTGTGTCAGCCAGGATGATGCCCTTGGAAGCGGCGTAGTCGCGAGCCTTGGTGTAGATGTCGAGAGACATGTCACGCAGGGTGGTTGCAACCTTTTCGCCAACGATGTCGAAGGTCTGTTCGAAGCTGATGTTTTCGTCGTGGCCTACGTCCGGCTTGGTGCTGGGAGTGTAGAGCGGATTTTCGAGCTTCTGGCAGAGCTGCAGATTTTCGGGGAGGACATGACCGCAGATCTTACCGGTCTTCTGGTAGTCCTTCCAGCCGGAACCCACGATGTAACCGCGGACGATGCATTCCACGGAATGACGGTGAGCCTTCTTAACGATCATGGAGCGGCCGCGGAGATAGTCGGCGTGCTTCTTCAGCACTTCCGGATATTCGTTCACGTCGGCGGTGATCAGGTGGTTCTTCATGCCAAGCTGCTTGAACCAGAACAGAGAAAGCTGGTTCAGGATCTTGCCCTTACCCGGAATGGGGGTGGGGAGGACCACGTCAAAGGCGGAGAGACGGTCGGAAGCGACCATCAGGAAGCTGTCGCCCAGGTCGTACATGTCGCGTACTTTACCCTGGTGGAACAGCGGGACTTCAGTAATCGGGGTTTCGAATTTTAAGCTCATAGT
>JAKSIF010000025.1 GCA_024398965.1 Fibrobacter sp.
CTAACCGATCTTCTTTCATTGTCAACGCAGACTTTGGACAGGCGTTAACGCATGCCTGACAACCAGTACACAAATCTTTTGCAGCTAAACACGGCATATAAGTCATTTCCCATCAAATGGAACTTTGAAAAAGAACCCTTCTAATTTACCTTTAAACATAAAAAAAGATTTCTTACTACCAAAAAAATCACCTTTCAAAAAATGAACAAACATTCCCGCAAAAGGACGTCCATACTGTCGCAATTTATAACTTAGAGGAAACTGATGCTTCTGCATTAAAAAACCTCCACCGCGAGAATAGCTATAAAATTTTTTTAGAAGATATGGTTTATCATAAACGTCCGTCTGTGTAGGATGATGAACTATCAATTCTGGCTTATACAAAACCCTAAATTTAAATTGTTCCATCAAAGTAAGCATATAATCAGTTTCTTCACCAGCACCTAAATTATAAGGCGAACCAATCCCCATACATTCATCAAAGGTTACACTTTTTTCATATTTGTAAAACATCGTATAGGAAATAGCAGCACAGCGTTTTACAGCAGTGATTTCAGCTTCCTTAGATGGAAATACAGAAGTTAGAACACCTTGTTCATTCATTCCTTTTCCAGAAACAGCTTGATATACCCCCTCCTGCAGAACTGCCAAAGCTTTTTTTAATGTATCTGGTTCATACCAGCAATCATCATCTGGAAAACAAACAAATTTTCCTTCAACCAAAGACAAACCTAAATTGCGCGCATGGGATAAGGAACAATGTTCCGTTTTTACATAAGTGAATTTAATTAGAGGATTAAGATTATCGAAAGCAGACTTATTATCTTCTTGATCAATAAAAATTAACTGCAGTTGGCTAAAATCAACACCTTGTTGCAAATTCAGGGAATTGACAAACCGAACTAGTTCGTCCTTTCGGTTCTGAGAAGTCTGAATTAAAGATAGTAGCATAAAAGTCCTTACTTTGCAAAATGTCTATGCAGAAAATCTCTATAAGTAATCCCAAGCATTGCACAAACCTTTTTTTCGAGTCTACAATACCAAGGCAACCAGGTTCCTGCAAAATGGTGAATAGAATAAGTTCTATCTGTTTTTTCAATTTTCCCAGTAGCGTAGGACTTCGGACTAAAGAAGTCAAACGGAAAAACAGGAAGATTATTTTCCATCGCCAACTTAGCTTCTTCCACGGTTTCTACCGATTTTAAAGAAAAATTGTTTTCTATTAAACAATCCCTAATTACCGCCGGCAACACACGTGTATTGAAAGAGCCGTCTTCATTCACAAAATGTTTATTTTCATAATGGTCTAGGCAAGCTTTTACCCAGCAACTTTCTTTTTCAGCCCCAAATGCAGCTACTTCCAGGCGTCCATCCTTGGAATTTTCATAGCAGAGCATAGTATTAAGGGACTCAAACTCATTAAATGACTTGAGAACTTCAACATCCATATCCAAATAAACGCCACCACAAGTGTACAAAGCGTACAACCTAATATAATCCGCTGCAAAGGCAAACTTTCGATTATCAAAAGCTTCATCAACCCAAGCAGATTTGCCCCTTGGGAAACGCTCAAAATTCCAAAGAATTACATCATAATCAGGTAGATGTTTTTTCCAGGATTCCATGCATTTTTGTAAATCTGCCGGAATGGGATCGTTGCTAAGCCAACAATAATGGATAATTTTAGGAATCATTTCAGTTCTCTTACAAATCATTCATGTTTACATTTTTTTGGACGATATACAAACAACAACAAAATAAAAATTGCAAAATACGACTCTCTTGTCGTTATGCTGTTAAATGTCATTATTATAGATAGGAAGCAACCTCCATACAACAGTTTTTGTCTTAGCGGATAAAATTCCATACAACATTGAACCATTTTTTGTGCAAAATACACTAGCGGAATCAAAAATAGAAGACCAAATCGGAACATAAAAATCAAAAGAATGTTTTCATTTATCAATGCTGAAAAACCAGATCTGGACATAACTTTTTGAACAGAGCCAGCATCAATCCCCAAAAGGAAATCCGAAAAATCATAATATTTAAAGATATCGAAAATCTTTGTTCTCGCACCGGCACTATTTTCATCAAACAGCCCCATTTCCAGTAATCGGCTTCCAAAACCAAACTTACTCATAGCTAAATATCCAATGAATACTCCCAAAAGGGCTAATATAAGTAAAAAAATACGTTTTGATGCCCCTATTTGTTTTAATGAAAAAATATGGCTCAAAAGAAAAATTGCATAGATAGCACCACATAAAACTATATCAAACCTACTGTTAAAACATAAAATAGCCAAAAAGCCTAAAATAAAGAGAGCATTTTTTTTAAACAAAGACAAAGATTCATCATACAAAAAAAACATCATTAACATTGTTGTTACAAAAGCACCGGCCAACCCATGCCCCCATAATGCAGAACTCCTAAAAATAATTTTTTCTCCTACGTACTCAATGGTAGATTTTACATAAAATGGAATTATATTGTACATAAAAATTCGTTCAAGCAAAGCCCACAAAGAATTTATAATAAAAAAAGACACTAATGTTTTTTTCGCTGTTTCCACAAAACAAACATCTGAAAAAAAAGATTCATCATTGCATATTACTGCTACTATTACAGGAAACATTAAGCTATTAACCAACATTAACATATCAACTTCTCGATTTGTTAGTTTATTGAAAACAGCTAAAAATATTAGGAACAAAGCATAATTCAATATATGTCTATTCGTCTTCTTTAACATTTTCTTTATATATGAAAATTTAATGAAGATAAACAAAAAAAGATAAAAAGCCCACGATACATGAGTTACCAAAGTATCGCCAGGTATAAAAAAGCACAAAGAATTGTAACTAACAAAAAAAAGAAGAACTACAGAAAAAATGAACAGTTTTTTTTTATATTCCATATAAGATTCCTACCATTTCTTATATCAGCAATAAAACAATTGACAACATTTGTTCCAAATGTAGAACTATCAAAAAAAACATCTATTATCGCGATTATTCACCTATCAAATACCCTTTTGATTTTCACTAAAAAAGGAAATCTATATTTTCTGCGCCATTTGACAAATTCATTTTTTTTCTTTTCAAAAAGATCAGCATAATCCTGATATAACGCACCCGATAGATAGAAAGAATCAAACAAAGCTATCACATCTTTTGAAGGATAAAGCAATGACCGGAACATCCAAATAACAACATCGAGCTTCTGCAATCGAAATAAATCATTCAAACGTTCATTAGAATCGTTAAAGATTTGCTGCAATTTTTGAATGAACAAAAAACGATTTTCAAAAGTTTTTTTCGACATCGTATTAGTAATAGACCCTCTATTCATTATATAATGATAGCAAGATTTATGTATATACGAAATTTTTGGTTCCTTATTTTTCAAAATCTTACACAACAAAAGTAAATCTTCACAGAAAAAAACATCTAAATCAAATTGTACGTCCCTGTACAAATCCTTCTTTATCAATTTATTCCAAAGAGCCCCCATCGATTTATTTTCTAACAAGGAATGCAACAATTCATTTGACGTTTCACATTCGGGCTGAATACATTCGCTTACATTGCCATTTAACTCTTTCTTGAAATCAGCAATCACCAAGTCTGCAGCATTCATCGTTGCACTTTGATATAAAATTTCAAGCATATCTTTTTCTACCCAATCGTCAGAATCAGCATGAATCACATACAAGCCTAGAGCAGCATTCACACCAATTTGACGTGCAGAAGAAACTCCACCATTCTTTTTATGTATTACTCGAACTCGGGAGTCCATTCCTGAATAAAAATCACAGATAGTACCAGACGAGTCCGCACTACCATCATCAATCAGCAATACTTCAAAGTTTTTAAAAGTTTGCTCAAGCAAACTATCAACACACCGATGTAATGTTTTTTCGGCATTATACACAGGAACGATAACTGAAATTAGGGGGCTATTCATTTAAGACAATTCATTTTTTAAAAAAGATAACGACTTTTTTTTCATAGAATCCAAAACATCATTATTGGATTCTATGTTTTTTTTCATCATCTCCAAGTCCAACAATTTTAACTGAGCTATATCGGTAACCATGTTTTTTTCAAGTCCAAAAGTTTTTAAAAGAGACTCAAATCGAGACAAGCCCCTATCTTTATTTCCAATAACAATAAAAGGCTTATTGAAAATAATACTAAAAACACAAGCATGAAAAGAATCTGTCACGACCATTTTGGCATCATAAAAGCCCTGAAGCCAAGATTCCACAGATGGAAGAATTCGCTTTTTTACAGGAGCACTTTTTTTCACCAATTCATTGTTAACAGCAAACGGACGCAAGCCCGTTTTTTTTACACAAAAGTTAAGGATTTGTTCTTTTTCAAAAGATCTGTCCAATATATAAGTTAAAAGAGAGTCCTCATTCTTATTAATATTTTTCTTTTTAAATAGAGAAATATAATCATTCTCATCAAGCAACATTGTTGGATCAAGGACTTGATCTGAGTCTACATATAAATGCTTCTTCAACAATTCAACGCCCGACGTTTCCCGTACAGAAATAGCATCAAACATAGGAATGCATTGAGAAACTGCTTTAGTTTCTTCATCCGTCATCTCCCAAGAATCAACACCCAAAGAAGCTGCATATGCGATTTTTTTTATTCTCATCTCTTTAGAAAAAGCCAGAAATGCATTCTCAAATTTTGTATTCCACATGCTTTTAAAATACATTGGACGCCACACTTGATCACTGCCAACAACTATAGCATCCAAATTCATCGTTATAATATCATCAAAATTATCAATTAAGACTTCATGCAAATAATTTTTACGAAATTTCCATACATGTTCATTAATAACAGGAGCTTCTTTTTTTTGCCTAATCTCTTTAAAAACAACGACATCTCTTCCTAAAATTTTTTTTACAATCCTTTTGGGTAACTGTTTCCATTTTGTGTTAGGGTATTGTTCTAAAGCATTAAAAATAACTACATCATGTCCCAAGCGTTCCAAAACCGTCTGCAAAGCATAAGCCTGCAATATACCACCATAATTAGTGTGAAGAGGAAGAGTCAGAATACCGATTTTCATGCGATTACCTCATACTTCCATTTTTCATAAAGTTTCTGTGAAAATCAAAAGCATGTTCCAAGTCAACCGGAATATGCAATCCCTTCGCAGACATTTTACCATACTTTAAGGCTTCTCTTAGCAATTCCTTATAATCCGGATGGGCACAATTCTCAATGATTTGAACAGCCCTTTGTTCTGCGGAAAGTCCTCGCAAATCAGCAATTCCCTGTTCCGTTACAAAGATCATTGTATCATGTTCAGTATGATCAACATGGCTTACCAAGGGAACTATGGAACTAATAGCACCATTCTTGGCTGTCGATGGAGTCATAAAAAAGCCTAACCGAGCGTTACGAGCAAAATCTGCCGCACCACCAATACCATTCATAATAGCGGATCCACAAACATGTGAGCTATTTACATTTCCAAAGATGTCGCATTCCAATGCCGTATTCATAGAAACTACACCAACTCTACGAATAACTTCGGCGCTATTAGAAATTTCTTGCTGACGCAAAACGAAATGTTTTTTCCAGTTGTCAATATTCTTCAAAAACAAATCCTGAGCAGATGCGGACAAAGTCAAGGCCGTTCCAGAAGCCACGCCAAGTTTATCATTTTGCAACAGAGGAATGCATGCTTCTTGAATCACTTCTGTAAATAAATTCACCTTCCCTTGATTTGGATTATTGGCCATTGCACAAAGTACAGCATTTGCAACATTACCCACGCCACTTTGATAAGCTAAACCTTTAGGAAGCCTTCCCTTTTTTTCTTCACTTGCAAGAAATTCTAGAATATAACCTGCAATTGTTTCCGATACAGAATCCGGCTGAACAAAAGGTTTTACTTCATCATAACAATCAGATTCCACAATGGCAACAATCTTATTCGAATCTAACTGAATGGAATCTCCAGCAACTCGATCAGAAACCTTTCGTATAGGAATCGGAGCTGATCCGGGAGTCAAATCGGGAACAAAAACGTCATGCAATCCAGCAAATTTTTCACCATACCGTGAATTCACTTCAAGAATAATTCTTTCAGCCTTTTCTAAAAAGGAAACTGTATTGCCTCCAGAAGTAGAAAGAATTACACGCCCATCATCATAGACATGGGCAACTTCAAGAATCAATGTTGTTGGAGCGGGTAAATAACCTTCTCGTACACGAGTCCCCATCAAGCCCAAGTGGATATCTAAATAATTCAGAATTCCCTTATTAGCACTTGAACGAATAGCAGCATTTGACTGATATGGAGCTCTAACAGCAATCGCATTAGCATTAATCAAAGCGCCATCACAAGATTCTCCAGTAGAAGCTCCTGAAAACAACGTTATGGAAAAAGGTTTTCCTTCTTCATGAAGTCGTTCAGCACGCTTTGCCAAAGCCAACGGAACAAGTTTTGGGTACCCTGAAATAGTAAAGCCGGAAACACCGACAACTTCACCATCGTGAATTAATTCTGCAGCATTTTCCGCTGAGCATATTTTTTCGCTAAGCATTGACATTTTTCTCTTTTTACATGAATATATCACGAGACATAAGATTAAAAAATCATCGTCCGCAAAGAGTTCCACAAATTTTTGGGGATATTCTTTTTAAGATATAATATACTGAAATACTACCAAATGTCGCTATCAATATCTTTAAAAGGAAGAAACATAGCATAAGCATATTATGATTTTGCACATAGTCTAAAGAATAGGTTAAATCTTCATTCAAAAAAAACGTCAACATTTTTCTTATTCCACGACCGGCGTAGTGCAAAACAAACAGATGAAATGCAAAAATAAAAAAGGTGCTTTCAGACCACTTCAAAAATAAATTTTTCACACTAGGGAACTTTTGTGACTTTGCAAACACACCCATACAATACATAACAAGAAAAACTCCAGTGCAAACAAAAAATGGATAAACAATATTTCCATAAATAGAATTATTACCATCCAATATTACTTCAACAATGAGCAAAATGAAAAACAATAGCAACAAAGAAAAAAAATATTTTTTATTAATTATACAAAAACAAAGCGTTCCCCTTTTTAGGCACAAATACGATCCTATACAAAAAAAATAAATTGAAGTCATACTAAAACCGGGAACAATCAAAGAAGTTTGAGTAATATAAAGAAAAGTCAAAACAGCAACAAAAATTGGCAATATAAACTTATTCGTCAAAAACACATAAAGCAACGGTGAAAGAACTAAACAAACCATCAAATTTCTAATAAACCACATTGGAATTAATAAAGGAGCTGTTGCGGTGGCACTATTTCCCCACAAGTCCAAACGACCAATGTTCCAAACCTCGCTGCACCAGAACATTGAAGGAATCTTCGATGGACATTTCAAAAATATCCAATAAATTAGGATCCATATAACATAAGGAATCAATAAAGAAAGCACCCTTTTCTTCATTTTTTTCTGCCATATCTGAAAATTCCAATTTTCAAGATTTTGAAAAAAAAGGAAACCGGAAATAACAAAAAAAATAGGAACTGCTAAATGAGAGAGAACGTGACTAGCAGCTATTTCAAAGTATACGAAAAAATTCGAAAAACTCATGTTAGCTGAAAAATCACAACTATCCCAACCTTCAATAGAGATATAGCAATGAACGGCAACAACAAGAATCGCCAAAGGGAATCGTAGATAGCTAATTAACAAGGAATCAACCTTACTCACAACAGCACCTCTAAAGCAACCATTTTATTGTTTTACAGCCAAGCCAAGATCTTCAAAAACTTTTTTTGAAAAAACTTTTCGTCCTTTCAAATTCATAAATAACGAATTAAAGAAGTATTCATTCTTTCTTAGTTCTGCATTTACACTATAATCCAGGAACAGAACTTCCGGTCTGTTAATTTTAGTGATAAAATCATAGACATAGTATTGTATAGCTTGTTTTGGGATTTTTTGATATAATGATTCCGACATCGGAGGGAAAACGAATACAGGACGTAAATTTCTTTCTTGTAGAAAGGCAATTATATTTTGCGCAATAGCAGCCGTTTCTAGCATCGCTTTTTTTAGCGGTTCTGTTAATGGCTGTTGTAAAGATCTAATATCAAACTCTTTTTTCCAAGCATCTATAAAAGAGTCTGCACTACATTGCATTTCTGCCATAGACATAGTTTGGTCCGTAATGTTCAACATTTGATTGGCGGAAACATCTTTAAACAAGTATTTTATGGCTTTTTTGTTAAATAACAACGGATACTTATTATACTTGTAAATTTTTTGAGCATTTGGAAGGATCCTAATTTGCCAACTATCCAAGATATTTAAATACTTAACATAATAATCAACAGACCTATATCCTGGTTTGGCATTTAAATATTCCGAAACAGAACTAAACAATACTAACGGCAATAAAACAACGCCACCTTCTTTCAAAAAAGAATATCTGTACTTTAGGATTTCAAAATCCATATTTAGGCCTTGAGTACCTGAACTCCAGTTTTCACCAAGGACATCACCATAAAAGAAGGCAAATAAAGCCGGATTGCTTCCAACATTAACTATTTCAAGATTTCTAACCAGATATTTGCGATACCCAGCATTTGAACAGAATTTCTTTGTATAGATAAACTTATTGGTCCACCAATTTGTTCGTTTCAACATTTTATTACAAAGTAAAAACGCAGTCAAAACAAGTACAATAAACAAACCCAACAAGGTAACACCAAATGCAACTACATGGTTAAAATACAAAGCTGCAGCAAACATTAACATCCAAAACAAAATAATCAATTTAAGTTTTTTTTTCATAACAATTTAAAACCCTGGGCAATTCATTGATTCTGGATGAAATTTAAAGTTTTCGTTCAAAGAAGAAATACAATTCATATCTTCATCAGACAATGAGAAATCAAAAACACCAACAGACTCTTTTAAGTGTTTAGGATTATAAGTTCTAAATACCGGAGCAATTCCCTGTTGGATATGCCAACGCAAAACTATCTGTGGGATCGTCTTTTTATATTTTTCGGACAACCTAATCAATGTTTCGTTTTCTGTAATTTTAGGAATCATCTGCAACAAAGATGTATATGCTTGCACTGTAATATTTTCATTTTTACAGTAATCCATTAAACTCGGAACCGTTCTAAACGGGTGATATTCAAATTGAGCAACATGAGGAACAAATCCATTCTGTTTCATCGTTTTCAAATGGCGTTCCAAGACATTAGCAATGCCAATAGCTCTAACTTTTCCTGTTTTATAAATTCTTTCAAGAATTCGATAATTTTCAACATACACATCAGGAACAGGCCAATGTAAAAGCATCAGATCTATTTCGTCAACACCAAGAGTCTTCAAAGAAGCATTCACAGCATCTTCTACCCGACCTGACAATTGTTGTCCATTTCCAATTTTAGTAACAATGAAAATATCTTCACGCTTATATTGTGTTTTTTGAGTTAACCATTTAATGGACTTGCCTAAAAAAGCCTCACTTTTACCGTAATCATGAGATGTATCAAAAGCACGAATACCGCAATCTAAAGAAAGCTTAATAATATCCAAAAAAGACTTGGAACTTCTATTTGCGTAATCGCGCAAAAGAGGAATTCCTTGTATAAGATTAGGCATTTTAACGCCATTAGACAATTCTATACGACTATCACTCATTTTCTCAACTTATTCCGAATTTTTGAAAAAATACTTTGTCTTATATCAGGGCTTATTCCTAAAAACAAAACCATTATTGCAAGAATTGAAACTGTAGAAACAGAAGTCAACACAATTCTAAAAATTGACGATGGAATGTTAGATACAATAACCAATCCAACAAATGCCGGCAATAAAGCCAAACATATACATTTCAGATAAACAACACATGTATATCTAAAAATGCTAAAATCAACATCTCTTTTTAAGGAAAGCAATTCTAGATAATTGCATACTACATAAACAAACATCATGACAAAGAACATCACATACGCAGGGCATCCCAACCGAAACAAAATGTACGTTCCAGGAATTTGAACAGCAACACTTGTCGATCCAGAAACAACATTCATAAATTTAATTTTCCCTGTTGCATGAACCGCAGTGATTACAGGTCTAGCAAAAGCTCGAATTAACATAGACAGCATAAGCAATCGTAAGAAAAGTACAGCATTCTCCGGAACTTCAACCAACCATAAGGACAATAATTTCGGAGCTTCTAAAAACACCGGTAAAGTCACCATAAATAAAAGATAAAAGCCAAATTTAGACCCTTCAAACACAAGATCCATCATATCATTAATACGGCCTTCCGCATATCTTTTCGTAATTTGGGGATTAACTGCAGTCATAAAATTATTCACAAATTGCTGAATTATATTTTCTACCTGGTAAGCCAATCCTCTTGCTGCATTAATGGTTACTCCAAAAAACATATTTATTAACAAATTGAGTCCTTGAGAATTTCCGGTAGCGCAAAAAGATCCTATTAAATCCCATAACGAAAAAGAAGCTATACTCTTATACAACGATTTATCTTTCACGATAGACAATTTCGCTTCTGCAAAATTTGTACGGCAGTACATTCTATAAAAAATTTGAAGTCCACAACTCCACGCCATAGTTAAGGCTCCATAAGCAATCAACACATCACTAAAAGGCACATACATCAAAATAAACAAAAAACAAATTTTCCAGGCAGCTTCTGCGATTCCAACCCATGCATAAATTTTCATTCGTTCATGAGCTATAATTGACGCACCGTATGGCACCTGAGTCATAGAGAGCATACAGCTAACAATGGAAAACTGATAAAGCCAATTCGCAGCAGCCACTCTACCCGCAGGTATATTCATCTTATTGTGCAGAAACCATAATCCCACAGTTTCTGCAAGAATTAGGACTAAGAATGCAATCGCAACATGCATTAAAAATGCTGCATTAAAAGTCTTTTTGAGATTATCAGCGTCTCCCTTTCCTAAGGCAAATGTCAAAAAGCGGCTAGTTCCCGAAGAAAGAGTACCGTTGATAATGGTAAACATAACAACAATACTTCCCACAGCATTGTACAGGCCGTAATCAGAAACACCAAGTACTTGTAAAACTATTCTAGATGAAAAAAGTCCAACGCCCATTACCAACAACATTCGCAAATAAAGGAATGCCGTATTTTTTACGATTCGTTTGTTAGACGTTTTTACCGATTCCATTACAGTTTCCAGGCAATGTGTTCTTGAACAATCTTAGCAGGGTTTCCTGCAACTAGACAATGCGCAGGTACATTCTGATTTACAACAGTATTTGCGGCAATTACTGATCCTGCACGAATTTTTACGCCAGGGCAAACATGGACGTTACTGCACAGCCATACATGGTTTTCAATAAGAACAGGGCGAAGGATTTTGTATCCATCCATAACAATCATGTGAGCATTGGTATCTCGAATATCAACGTCACGACCTGCAGAAACATGTCCCTTCAACTCTATTTTCTTTCCACAAACTAGAGTGAAATTGATATTAGTACCCAATTCATCAATAAGTAGTTCTGCATTTGAAAAGACCTCTACATCGGAACCGTACATAATACGGGCAGCTTCATTTACCACCATCTTAGAATTCGGTTCCAGTAAAAGTCTAGTTTCTAACTTGGACGAAAGAACTTTCTTTGTTCCTAAATCAAAAGGACCATGTAATTCCAAAAGGGCACCCTTCTGGAACTCTATTACCGTATTTGAATGCGGATACAGCAATCCATTATTCAGCCAATCTGTTTTTACATTCTTGCAAAAAATGTTGTAATACGCAAATTTAAAAAGGTTAACCTTCTTTTTATATGCTGTTTTAAACGGTTTTAAGTACAACTTTATTTTTCTTTTTAAACTAATTTTTTGCACCTTACCAAAGAATGCGGAATACTTAGGAACAACATCTTCAATTAGGTTCTTATCCAGGTCTTCAAAGAAAGCATCCCTATCACACTTAGGCGCACTCTGCTTATGCAACAATGCAGGATTTCCTGGAAGAATGTCCTCTATGCAAGATTCTATCCAATTGATTTTAGACTTG
Source organism: Fibrobacter sp. (assembly GCA_024398965.1). Lineage (NCBI taxonomy): Bacteria > Pseudomonadati > Fibrobacterota > Fibrobacteria > Fibrobacterales > Fibrobacteraceae > Fibrobacter > Fibrobacter sp. The sequence goes on from JAKSIF010000025.1 coordinate 12,104, forward strand.
ATTTTTTCAAAGAATTCTAAGCCTCGGGAATTATTTATAATAACGGCAGATGTTCCTGCATTATCATCGAGAGACTTATACTTAGGATTTTTTTCACAGCCCCAAAAATCAGCAATGGTTATGTCGGCCATTCTAGGAAAGCCCTTAAACTGGCAATCATAACAAGAAGGGCGGCTTACAATATTCCCATGGTATGCAGTGCTATAAAGATCATTATCTTTAGCACGGCAATACAGCGATTTGCCGTTTGCAAAATCAAATCGTTTCACTAGGCTTCGCCAGCCTAATTCTTTATCCTTAAATTTAAAACTCGAAAGTTTGCTACCAGCTTTTCGTTCCCAATAATCCAAGTATTTGGCAAAGAATTTAGGTGACGTAATGCTTTTGCAAATTAAATCTATGATAATAAGATTTTCATAATCCTTGCGGAGAAAACTGCGCAAACCGGCCATCTGGCAAGGTGTTCCACATACAAGGACTTTTTCACCTGCATTCAGCAACTTTTTTACTTCGGTATAGAAACCTCTAGTATCACTTTGCGAATATTTACTTTGACGCAAGCGTACAAGGTCATCTGGATTGTTACTAATAAAATGTGCCACAGACCAATCTTCACGGTAAATGGCGCCACCAACATAACCACCATCACGATACATCTGCTCTGCTAGAGCAGAAAAAAGGCCACCAGTGGTGCTGCCAAAACGCGTTTCAATGTTTTTATGCGTTGCAGCAAAACAAACAGGCTTTTCGAATTCATTCTTTTTGAGTTCTTCTGCGTGCAACTGTGGGCAGACTTTTTCACAAAGTCCACAATTTATACAAGATTGACTATCAACAACAGGATACCAAAAGCCTTCTACATCAGTATTAAGGCTTATAGCCTTTTTAGGACAAACATCATAGCAGGCATTACAGCCACAACAATTCTTCTTTTCAGAAATATTGATCATATACAAAAAACCTTAACGTACTGTAAAGCCACCATCCACAACCAAATTATGTCCAGTAACCCAACGACTAGCCCCCGAAAGCAAGTAAATACACGCATTACTGATATCAGAACATTGACCAATACCCAAAAGATGTTTTGCCTCAAACTGAGCTCTCAATTCAGGGTCCTTCATATAATTTTGATTAGCATTGATTGGAGTTTCTATAACTCCTGGAGACACACAATTGATTCGAATATTTTTCTTAGAATACTCTACCGCCAATGATCGCACTCCACTAATTAAGGCCCCCTTCGTTAAGGAATAAGAAGACTTACAACTTTCGCCAACAATCCCCATAACAGAAGAGAAGAATACAATACTAGCTCCATCTTTGTTATAATTTTTCAGTTTGCAAACTTCTTTTGTCAAAAGAATGGCACCAAAAACATTTGCCTTAAAGAATTCTTCCAAACGTTCAATGCCAACCAATTTCAAAGGTTCTGTATTGCTTATTCCAGCACAATGCAAAACACCATCTAAAGGTCCGACCGTCCCAACAATATTCTTCACAACATTTGGTAATGATCCAAAGTCAGTCAAATCCTGAGCAACAACCAAATGTCCATCCCCTTCCATCATGGATAGAGTTTCATCCAGGCGTTCCTGATTGCGAGCAACAAGAACTACCTTGGCTCCCATTTTAGAACAATCAATGGCGCACTGGCGACCAATGCCGCTAGATGCACCTGTTACCAGAATCACTTTATTTTCTAGAGAAAAGGGATTGAACATTTAGCTACCCCACTTAGTCTTCTTTCTGTGGTTTTGTAGAGGATTCTTCAGAAGCACCTTCAATCGGAGTATAATCACGACGAAGGCTTTCATCACAAGGCAATCCGTTTTCGACTTCAACGATATCGCTAATCTTGGTGTCAACAAAAGGAACCACACCGGATGCCCAAGTCATACCAACACCAAAGGCGCTCATCAACAATGTCTTCTTACCTTCAAGCTTTCCCTTCAATTCACTCACAATTGTAAGCGGAACACTAACACTAGAAGTATTGCCGAACTTTTCAATAGTGTGCGGAATCTTATCGACATCAAGCTTCATTTTCTTAGCTATATAAGAATTGATAAAGTTGTTTGCCTGATGGAACACAATGTAATCCATCTGATCCGCCGTAAGATTCGAAGCGGCAAGCGTGTTCTTGATATCACGTGGAATTTCGCGAATCACGAAATTAAATACGTCACCGCCCTTCATGTACCCCTGCTCATCACTACGCATATTGCCATACTCGTCAATAACGCGTTCTTTCAAAGTTTCAGGAGTTGACATGTGGCGATAACCACCAGCCTTAATCATAATCAAGTCAGCTCGAGAGCCATCGGAATTTAGCGATAGATAGGCATCACCAAATTTTTCATTCCGTTCAACTAAGGCTGCAACACCAGCATCGCCAAAAATAAACGCAGAACGTCTATCACGCGGTCCATACACTTTACTTCTTGTTTCACCATCCAGAATCAAAGCCTTTCTGATGGCTCCGGTCTGCATCATGCTATACACGACAGACATACCATAAAGGAACGCGGAGCAGCCTAAATTAACATCAAAGGCTATGCAAGAATTTTTCAAGCCAAGGCGATGTTGCAAAGTGATTGAAGTCGCAGGCATACGATAATCTGCAGTCTGTGAAATAAAGACCAACAAGTCAATTTCATCTCGATCAATATTATTATCGATAATCAACTTCTGCGCAGCAGCAAAGCAAAGGTCGCTGGAGCATGTATTTTCATCTGCAAAGCGGCGTTCGTAAATGCCTACTTTTTCCACAACTTCCTTAACCATTTCAGGAGGAAAGTGTTCTGTATATTTTAGATTTTCAATAACATGCTTAGGCACGGCACCTGCCATAGCAGTGATGCCAATACCATTAAACTTCATAACAGCCATTTTAATTATGCCTTCACAAGGTTATAGAGATCTTGAATAGTCTGGCAAGGTTTAATGTGAACATCACCAACCTGCTTCCCAAATTCATCATCAGCCAGTGCAATGAATTCCATTACAGAAATGGATGACCATTCATCCAAATCACGGAATTCGGTTTCTGGAGTCAAAGAATCAACATCTTCGATTTCCAACATTTCAGCAAACTTTTCAATAAATTCTTTGATTTCCATGGTTCTTTTTTCCTTTTTTTGGTCATCATTGGACGTCCAGGTCTAGTCCGCGCAAAAGGCATGAGACAAAACCGAGACTACATATTGTGTAAAAAATTAGAAAATTACGGAAATGTTACAAGGTTTTTATTTTGGACGAAATGCGAATTTCGTACTTTTACACATTTTAATGCGCATCTGTACAGTTTGATTATGCTATTCCCGTAAAAAAATCCAACCCCATGCGAGGCTGGACTCATCAATTATGCCATGAAAGTTTGTCGGGCTCACTTGCCGGTGAGAGCGGCCAACTGCGCCTCGAGTTCCGCAATTCTGCGATCTCTTTCAGTCAACGCACGGGCTTGCTCATCGATGATCTTCTGGCTGCGTTCGCGCTCTTTTTCACGTTCATCTTCCCTAGCGAGCTGGATTTCCTGTTCCCATGTCATGTAGCGCTCCATAGAGGCTTCGCCTCAATTGTGAGTTATGAATTACGAGTTACGAGATTTTCTGTCAGGTAAAATATATTCCAAAGTCAATTAAACGACAAGAGTCTGGGTTTCACCGTATTTACACTACAGGCAACCCCCTCGGAACCGTCAAAAAAGGTCCCACAGGGGACCTCGCTTTTATTTCTGCATCTTGGCCAACTGAGCCTCGAGTTCCGCAATTCTGCGATCTCTTTCAGTCAACGCACGGGCTTGCTCATCGATGATCTTCTGGCTGCGTTCGCGCTCTTTTTCACGTTCATCTTCCCTAGCGAGCTGGATTTCCTGTTCCCATGTCATGTAGCGCTCCATAGAGGCTTCGCCTCAATTGTGAGTTATGAATTACGAGTTACGAGATTTTCTGTCAGGTAAAATATATTCCAAAGTCAATTAAACGACAAGAGTCTGGGTTTCACCGTATTTACACTACAGGCAACCCCCTCGGAACCGTCAAAAAAGGTCCCACAGGGGACCTCGCTTTTATTTCTGCATCTTGGCCAACTGAGCCTCGAGTTCCGCAATTCTGCGATCCTTTTCAGTTAATGCACGATCCTTCTCGGTTAAAGTCTGGGCCTGTTCGGTCAACGCACGGTCCTTCTCCTCGATGATCTTCAGGTTGCGTTCGCGCTCTTTTTCGGTAGCTTTCTCGCGTTCATCTTCCCTGGCGAGCTGGATTTCCTGTTCCCATGTCATGTAGCGCTCCATAGAGGCTTCGCCTCAATTGTGAGTTATGAATTACGAGTTACGAGATTTTCTGTCAGGTAAAATATATTCCAAAGTCAATTAAACGACAAGAGTCTGGGTTTCACCGTATTTACACTACAGGCAACCCCCTCGGAACCGTCAAAAAAGGTCCCACAGGGGACCTCGCTTTTATTTCTGCATCTTGGCCAACTGAGCCTCGAGTTCCGCAATTCTGCGATCCTTTTCAGTTAATGCACGATCCTTCTCGGTTAAAGTCTGGGCCTGTTCGGTCAACGCACGGTCCTTCTCCTCGATGATCTTCAGGTTGCGTTCGCGCTCTTTTTCGGTAGCTTTCTCGCGTTCATCTTCCCTGGCGAGCTGGATTTCCTGTTCCCATGTCATGTAGCGCTCCTGCGTCTGGTTATCGGTCTGGTACCACTTTACCTTGGTGTCTATTTCCTCGGTCTCCGTGGAGTCAGCAGTGTTGGTTGCGAAATACTTCAGGTACGGCTTGAGGGGATGCTCGTCCGGAAGTTTTTTATACTCGTTAAAGATATAAAAATTCTTGAAGGTGCGGTCGTTCAAAGCGACATCTTTATTCTCCACCGCGAAATTCTGGAAACTGTAAATAGGCAGGTCCTCCCCAAAGATGTCATCTGGGCAGATGAAAAGCACGTACTGGTCTTTGAGACTCTTGTACATGGTGCCCCTGTGCAGCTCGTGAGTGTCGCGAATGGACTGGTAGTAGCGGGCGCGCTTGGGAAGTTCCTTTGTGTCCTTCACCTGCATCTCGAGGTCAAAGGAGCTGATGGTCTCGCCGTTCTCGTCGATCTGCTGGGTGAACACATCGTAGCGGACGCTCTTGCTGAAGATGCTCACCTGTTCCATCTTTTCCTGCTCGGGCTCCTTCAGGTCGTAGATTTTGATGCCGAGGGCGGCCTCGATGAAGGGCTTGGCGATTTCCTTGTGGCTCATGACCAGCGGGAAAACGAAACTGTTGGTGATGGTGAATTTGGGGAGAACGATGGCGTCCGCGCCAAAGTCCTCCGAAGTCTTGCTTTCGTTCATAGAAAGTTCCTGTACATCCGGCGACGCGGCCGGCTCGCAGGTAGAACGGTTCCTACCTACTTATATACACGTAGAGAACGAGAAAAAAGCGCAACGGAAGTTTGCAAACAATTGTAAACATGAAATGTTTGTGTAATGCTAGATTCCCTGTCTTCCCCGCCAAGCAAGGATAAGCGCTGGGAATGACAAGTTAAGGGGAGCTTATAAAAAAATCCAACCCCATGCGGGGCTGGACTCATCAATTACGCCATGAAGGGCTGTCGGGTTCACTTGCCGGTGAGGGCTGCAATCTGCGCCTTGAGAGAGGCGATTTCAGCATCCTTGGCGGCAAGGTCAGCGTCCTTGGCAGCAAGATCTGCGTCCTTGGCAGCGAGATCTGCGTCCTTGGAGGCAATGTCCGCTTCTATTTCGGCGAGTCTCTGCTCTGCAGCCTCCACCCTTTTTCGCTGTACGTCAGCAATAGTCTCATAGGGCGGCCTAATGAAATCCATCTTGAAAACCTCCTCAAAAGTTTTGGAAAGCCAACTTCCCAAATATACATCAATCGACGTCAACAAGTCAAGAGTCTCCTGACTGTAAGGCTTTTCGCCGAGCCGGTCCAGGGCGTTCTTGAAAATGTCGCTGTGCGCCTCGGGATTGCGGGCATACTTCATCGCAATGATGAACAGGCAAAGCCGTGGGCTGAACTTGTGGAGGCTCGTTTCGTCTGCAATGTCGTCGACGTCCAGGAAAATGCACTTGAAGGGAAGGACTATGTCCCGAAGGATTTCTGGAAAACGTTTCAACTCGCTATCCAATGGGTTCCACGTTTCGTTGCCGTTGTAGAGGATGATGGCGACGGAGGGGATTCCCTTGCTAGCATTGTTCTTGAGCTTTTCCACCATCATGTGGTAGTGATACTTGCGAAGCTGCTCCATTACGTTGTCGTCGCGATAGGACTTGTGCTCCAGCAGGAAACCTACGCAAACCTGTACCGGATTACCTTCTTGCAGGTATTCCTTCTTCACGTTGGCCCGGAATGCAAGGTCTGCGTATCCTGTACTTGCGGTGTCGCTAAAATCCCCAGGAATGCGAACGAGGGTGTCCATGTCCAAAAGGTCGATGATGCCCTTCAGGTACGCATGTATGCTGGCCAGGTAGTCGATAAATTCAAGAAATGTGGTGACATCTGCAAGGATATCCCTGCAGAAGGAGTCGTGGGGAATAATTTTATTCATTCATTTTCTTTGTTCTGTGCGCCGGGTTAATTGCCCGGCGAAATGACGAGAACGTGTCATCCATATATATACACGCTTTTTTCACCCGGATTGCACCCCTAAAAATGAAATATTTTTGTAAAAAAGGCGCACGCATTTATCTAGTTATTTCAAGCAAAATAATCTATCATTTCAGTATGGAATACGCAGTTGTTACAGGAGCCAGCTCTGGAATCGGGGCTGATTTGGCAAGGGAACTTTCTTCCCGTGGGTTCGGGTTGATTCTTGTGGCCCGTCGAAAGGACCGTTTAAAGGCTTTAGCCGCAGAACTTTCCACCCCGTCCGAGGTTTTCGTGGCGGATCTTTCCAAGCCCGAGGAATGCAAACGTCTCGACATTTTCCTGAAAAATTTTGACATAAGAATCTTTGTCAACAATGCGGGATTCGGTGACTGCGGAGCCTTCGTCAGTTCCGACCTCCAGAAGGAACTGCAGATGGTCCAGGTGAACATCACTGCGTTGCATATATTGTCTAAAATGGCCCTCGGTCTTTTGCAGTCCAAGGCGTGCGACGAACAAGGCGCCCCCAATCAAAAGCAAAGCCGCAACCGTTGTTTCCTGCTGAACGTTGGTTCCAGCGCAGGCCTATTGCCCGCCGGCCCTTACATGGCCACCTACTACGCCACCAAGGCCTACGTAGTCAGCCTGTCCCAGGCCATCGCGGTAGAGCTCAAGGAAGCCAAGAGCAACGTTTCTGTCAGTGTTCTTTGCCCAGGCCCTGTAAACACGGAGTTTAACGACGTGGCCAACGTGAACTTCTCCCTGCCGGGAATATCCAGCAAGGCCTGCGCCCGCTACGCCCTAAGGCAGATGTTCAAGGGGCAGACAGTCATTGTGCCTGGCATGCTGATGAAGATGGCAGGAATCTTCAGCAGGCTCCTCCCCCGCGAGCTTTGCGCAAGAATCACCGGCCGCCAGCAAAAGAAAAAGCTGGGCAAATAAAGGTGGTTCAGCACCACGCTAAAAATTACTCTTCAGACAATACAACCAGCTCGATGCGGCGGTTCTGCTTACGGCCGCTTTCGGTGCTGTTGTCAGCCTTGGGCTGGCTGGAACCGTAGCCGGTTGCAGAAAGGCGGCTGTCAGAAATTCCCTGTTCGACCATGTAGCGCTTGACGCTATAGGCTCGTTCTGCCGACAGTTGCTGGTTAAAGTCGTCGTCGCCTTCGGAACTGGTGTGGCCCTGGATTTCCACCTTGGCCTTGGGATTACGCTTGAGCCCCTTGATGGCTTCGTCCAATGTTTTGAGAGAGCTGGGGACAAGTTCGGCACTTCCGGCCTTAAAGGTCACCCCGGTCAATTCTGCACGGGTGTCATCGAACACCACGGTAATACCTCCGGTGCTCGCCGTCATAGAAACATAGGGCGTATTGCCGCATTCAAAGGGGCCGGTCAAACTTTCGCACATAATGGTATAGGTATCTTCACGAGGAATATGGAAGCTTACCTCGCCATACATATCCGTTGTAACCACAATCTTGTTCTTAGGCTTGTTCTGCCCAATAAAGGTCAGTTTCTTCTTGACCTGGGGCACGTCATCGTAATTGGTATAGGTTACATTCAACACGGCATGGGTCTTGTTGGGTGCCAAGTCACGGGCCTGGGCACTCACGGCAAGGCCACCAGCCAGAACAACAGACAAAACTGTGGTCAGAAGAGTACGGATTTTCATCAAACACTCCATAGCATTTTTTCGTGACCAAATTTAGTTATTTAGCGATAAATAGTCTTTTCAAATTCCCGGGCTTATTCTAAATTTGACGCCGGAAATTTATTCAAGGAGTACAAATGAACCTCTTCAAATCTGCATTCGTGAAGGCAGCTGTTGTGGCCATGGGCTTTGGCCTTGTCACTTCCGCCTGCGCAGCCGAAGAAATGACCCTCAAGGGCAACGTCCAGACTCAGGTCACCAAGTCCATCGCCGACGAAGACAACAACTTCAGCTCCGGCTGGATCCGCGCCAACGTTGGCGGTCAGTACAAGTCCGACAATCTTGACGGTTTGATTATGCTCCGCATTTTCGCCCCTGAATTCGGCAACAAGATCAAGGACGGCGACGGCAAGACCACCGCTTACGACAAGATTCTCGCCGACCTCTACTGGGCTAACTACAAGTGGAACCTTGGCTCCAACAACATGCTGAACCTGAAGCTCGGTCGCTGGAAGACCGACTGGTCCCAGTCCACCAACTTCGGTACCTATATCGACAAGGACCTTACCAAGCGCGGTCTCTGGATGCGCGACTACAGCCATAACGCTGTGGAACTGGGCTGGAAGAACGGCCTCAACCAGTTGAACGCCATGGTCGCCGCAAAGAACGGTACCGCAAACCAGGGCTACGTCCGTGTTGAAGACGACCTGAAGTTCACCTTCCCCCTGGACATGAAGTTCGCCTACCGTGCAAACCTCATTGACGTCGTGCAGAACACTGCCGCGGTCACCCACCGTGTCGCTGCCTACGCAAGCTACACCTTTATGCCCAACCTCCGTCTCTACGGTGAATATGCCTGCATCTACACCGAAGACGAAGACATCAATACCTCTGCCAAGAACTACATCGCTCCGGAATCCAAGTACTTCACCCAGGGCGACTACGTCCAGCCCTTCTACGTTGGTCTTGAAGTTCCCACCTTCGGCATCCTCAGCAACCTGATGTTCGAAATGGAATACATCAAGGACCGCCAGGACGTAATCCACAAAACCCCGAACAACGAAATGGATGACCTCGCCTGGACCGTGGCTCTCGTGAAGTCCGTCGGCAAGTCCAAACTCCAGTTCAGCCTCTACAGCGAAGACGAAATGACCGACCTGGGCATGGCATTCCGCCTGACCACCACTTTTAAGTAGGTTAAAGGGTAAAGGATAAAGGTTAAAGGTTTCTTTCTGCTTTAAACTTTAAGCTATAAACTAAAAAGGGTCGGCCTTAGGGTCGGCCTTTTTGTTTCATTCTGAAACAAGCGTTGGAGCTGCGGCGGTTCATTTTGTTTAAAAAATGAACGTTTTTCAACCCATAATCCTGGAATTTCCTCTTTTACGCCTCCATTTGAGGGCACCCCAGCCCTTGGCATAAAAATTGCTATTTTAGGGCGAAAATAATTATGCGTCCAAACGGACCCAGGTTTTAAACAAAAGGGTTTCCCGAACGAGGAACCCGCAACAAAGGAAAGAAAAATGATCAAGCCTTTAGCAGATCGCATCGTTGTTAAGCCGGCCGAAGCCGAACAGAAGACCTCTTCCGGTCTCTTCATTCCGGATAACGCCAAGGAAAAGCCCATGCAGGGTAAGGTCGTGGCAGTAGGCCCGGGCCGCAAGACCGAAGCAGGCGAAACTGTAGCCATGGAAGTCAAGGTTGGCGACGTGGTTCTCTACGGCAAGTACAGCGGCACCGAAATCAACGTCGATGGCGAAAACTACCTGATCGTTAAGGAATCCGACATCTTCGCTACTCTTTAAGATGCAACTCGGCAGCGTCATCCTGGAGGGAGCCTCGCGACCGATAGGATCCACGCAATCCAAACACAAAGATTTTTAAATAAAAAAAGGTAAACAAAATGGCAAAACAGTTGAAGTTTGATGTTGCTGCTCGCGAATCCCTCATGAAGGGCGTTGACAAGCTGGCTAACGCAGTTAAGGTTACTCTCGGCCCCAAGGGTCGTAACGTCATGATCGCCAAGGCATTTGGCGCACCCAACGTCACCAAGGACGGCGTTTCCGTTGCTAAGGAAGTGGAACTGGAAGACGCTTACGAAAACCTCGGCGCACAGATGGCCAAGGAAGTTGCAAACAAGACTTCTGACACCGCTGGCGACGGCACCACCACCGCAACCGTTCTCGCTCAGGCAATCACTCGCGAAGGCCTCAAGAACGTTGCCGCTGGCGCAAATCCCATGGACATCAAGCGCGGCATGGACGCTGCAGTTGACGCCGTCATCGAAGAAATCGGCAAGATGGCTGTAAAGATCAACGGCAAGGAACACATCGCACAGGTCGCTACCATTTCCGCCAACAACGACCCGGAAATCGGTGACCTCCTGGCCAACGCTATGGAAAAGGTCGGTAACGACGGCGTTATCACCATCGAAGAATCCAAGACTGCTGAAACCATCCTCGACGTTGTGGAAGGCATGCAGTTCGACCGTGGCTACCTCTCTCCGTACTTTGTCACCAACACCGACAGCATGGAAGCAGCCCTCGAAGCTCCTTACATTCTCCTCTACGACAAGAAGATCTCCACCATGAAGGATCTCCTCCCCATGCTGGAATTCGTTGCAAAGCAAAACAAGCCCCTCCTCATCATCGCCGAAGACGTTGATGGCGAAGCTCTCGCAACTCTCGTTGTGAACAAGATGCGCGGCACCCTGAAGGTTGCTGCCGTCAAGGCTCCGGGCTTCGGCGACCGTCGTAAGGCTATGCTCGAAGACATCGCAATCCTCACCGGCGGTATGCTGGTTTCCGAAGACACCGGCGCTAAGCTGGAAGACGCTCCGGTTACCGTTCTCGGCCAGGCAAAGTCTATCACCATCACTAAGGACAACACCACCATCGTCGAAGGTGCTGGCGACGCTGCAAGCATCAAGGGCCGTATCGCCCAGATCAAGAAGCAGATCGAAGCTACCACCAGCGACTACGACCGCGAAAAGCTCCAGGAACGCTTGGCAAAGCTCGCCGGTGGCGTTGCTGTGATCAAGGTCGGTGCTGCTACCGAAGTCGAAATGAAGGAAAAGAAGGACCGCGTTGACGACGCTATGCACGCAACCCGCGCAGCTGTCGAAGAAGGTATCGTTCCGGGTGGTGGCGTCGCTCTCATCCGCGCAGCAAAGGCTGTGGACGCCCTCAACCTCATTAACGACGACCAGAAGACTGGTGCCGCTATCATCAAGCGCGCCATCGAAGAACCTCTCCGTCAGATCGTTGCAAACGCTGGTGGTGAAGGCTCCGTCGTTGTGAACAAGGTTAAGGAAGGCAAGGACGGCTTTGGCTACAACGCTAAGACCGACACCTACGAAGACCTGATCAAGGCTGGTGTTATCGACCCGGCCAAGGTTACCCGCACCGCTCTCAAGAACGCATCCTCCATCGCTTCCATGATTCTCACCACCGACTGCGTGATCACCGAGAAGAAGGAACCGAAGGCTGCAGCAGCACCTGCCATGGATCCTTCCATGGGCATGGGCGGCATGATGTAATCAAAATTTCTCCTTATGGAACATCCCGACTCTCAGGAGCCGGGATGTTTTTTTGTTCCAAATTTTTCCACTAAATTATCAAAAATGTTTACAAAGCAACAGCCGATTTCTAAATTTACCAAAAACTTACAATAACATTCAAATCTAAATACAAAAGGAAACTTGCATGAAACGTATGGGTAAGAAATTCCTGGGCGTCCTGATGTGCGCAAGCGCATTGGCCAGCGCCGCAGGGAACTCAGTCGACACTCTATACTGGTCCGATCCGAGCCTGGACTTTGGCACAAATGGCTATTCGGACTCCATTTACTTGCACTACAGCATACGGCCCAAATTTACGGCAAGCTTTACAACAGACGATGCTAACGCAAAAGCGAACTTTGTTGAGTCGAGCACCTTCTATCGCGAAGAAGACAATGACACAACATGCTATATCACAAATTCTGGTGTTTACAAGGAGGGAGACGTATTTTACTACAACATATACACTCCTCAGCCGTTGAACGCAGATAAAACTTTCGACAGCTACGCCATGGGTTCATCCGTCGGTACCTATTCGGAGCGTTTTTACAAGATGTTCCTCATAGCAGCGTCCCCCACAGGAGAAGGCGAAACCGACACTGTCTACTCCAAAAACACACTTAGGATCTACAGTTTCGCATACGTAAATTTCGCTTCTGGTGAAGATGGAACTGTTAGTCTGGCTGTTGCAGACTCCGCCGTATCGATCGGAAACAAGATCTCATCCAAGGCTACCGCAAATGAAGGTTTTGAATTCGCATGTTGGGCAAATAAAGACAAAATTTGCGTTTCCTCAAACCCCGAGATTACCGTCCTTGTAAAAAGGGACACTGCTCTGACTGCAGTCTACAGCGAAACCGGTACCGCCATGAAAAAAGTCAACCTGGCTTTGTCTGGTGATGCCGACAGCTATCTGACCTACACGAACGACGCATATACTTCCATGCCCTGCGATACCAAGACCGAGGGCGGCTGCTCCGTTCAGGTGGGAAGTACCGTAACACTTGGCTCCTACGACGGTAATACTATTTCCAATGTATCTGTCAATGACAATACTGTAGAAGTAACAAAGCAGCCCGACGGATCCTACACCTTCACCATGCCTGCGGACGCAGTAACCCTCTCCGCCAAGGTTGAGCGTATCAAATACAAGATTACCAACACAAACGACAAGGTTGTAGTGTACTCGGCAACAGATACCCTGACGCCCATTACAGAAACGATCTTCGGTGATTCCATTATAATCACAACCGCAAATAAAAATTACGGTTTAAAGTCGCTCAACATCACAGATGCGGATGGAAACAGGATCTACCCCGATTATTACCATTTCTATTCCGTCGGCATGAGTGGCTATATCATGCCAGCCCAGGAAATCGTCTTGGATGTTGTCGTTGATACAACCTACCAATTGTCCGTCAAGAACAATTACTCGTATGGCTCCGTTACATATTTCAGCACACTCAACGATGGTTATGGCATCGAAAAAGACACCATCCGATTTGGCACCTATCTCCAAAACGGTTATAACAGCATAGACACCATATACTGCGTTGCAGGAACGGACACCTTGTCTGTCTCTCACACAGATGAGGAGCGTCATTGGTTCGTTATGCCTAACAAGCCTGTAGAATGCGAGGTCATTGCTATTCCTAACGAATACACAGTCTCCTACTCCGTTACCGATAGTGCCGGAAATGTCAAGGGACCAGAAAAATCCAAATTTGCTTCATCCTTCAATCTTACAGTAACCCCCAAGTTTGGTTATCAAATTCGCAGCGTATCGTACCTCTTCCCCGCAAGCGGCAATCGATACACCCCAACAATCGTCGATCCGGATAAATTCAACAATCGTATTGGCGCCGAATACATCATTGAACATACTTGGGAAGACGAAATAGAAGTCTCCGTTGAATTCGAGAAAATCCCCTACGAATACATCCCCACATTTGATGTAATCGCCCAAAAATTCTTCTCTGGTTACGATTTCATCAATACTGAAACCACCATAGAAAATAGCTGCATAGTCACTCAATCCCGTGGATTATCCAAGGCTGACGATATCACTAATTACTACAGAGATACTCTCGTTCTTGGTGACAAGTACGCCACCTACTACACATTCTCCAATAAGACCACAGCAGAATGCCTCGCAAACGACACTATCAAAGCAATGGTGTATGTAGCAGAAAGGGCTGCAGCCGGATTGGATTACAAAACGCACTTTACCATCAACGGCAAGGCAGCTCCGGACTCTATCCTGGAAAGCGTTTCCTTCATGGATAACGGTGCTGCCATTATGCTGGTCAGATTCGAAGTCACCGCAGAAGCAAAGTCTGTAAAGGTCGTTCACAATGTTTTGGAACATGGCAAGATTACTGGTCTTCCTGAACTCGCCATAGTAGACGAATCCGTCAAGTTCAGCGTTGTTCCTGATAGTGGTTATGTTATCGCAAGGGTTGAATTCACCTCTGATGCAATTGACTCCAACGTGGTCTTGAAGCCTGCAGACGCATCTAAGTTCGATCCTTCCAAGAGCACCGAATATGTCATCAGCAGCATCCCCGATAGCGAAGTCTCCGTCTGGGTATACTTCCGCAAGCTATTCACTGGTGAAAGTCCGGCATTTGAATTCACCGTGTCTAATACCGAAGACGGAATGAAGAGTGCTGAATTCGAAATGCTTCCCAAGAATTCCTGCCTCGATGTAACCACCTCTAACATCTACAAGGGAACATCCATCAGCTCTGCGAATATACTCAAGGGTTCCGACACCTTTAAGGAAGGCGAAACCTACACCGCAGCCTACACCTTCAACGCAAATCTTGATGGTGACTGCGGCAAGGACGCAAACCTCACAACCGCAAGAGACATGATCGAAGCAGCATTCTACGACCTTGAATTCAAGCCCAGCATGAAAATCACGGTTGACGGAAAGGAAGTCGCATTTGATTCCGTCTGGGACGGCGGCGTCAGCGCAGAAAGCTACGTCACCTTCAACTTGAAGTACACCTTCACCGCTACCGAAGCTAAGGAAGCCATCATGGTTATGGCAGCCAAGCCGCAGTTCAATGTGACTACCGCTGGCCGCAACCTCCTGATCAGTGGCGCACGCGCCGGTAGTACCTACGCCGTCATGGACATGCAGGGTCGCGTAATGCAGCGCGGAACCATGAGCACATCCAACTTCGAGATGGCCGTGCCCCACGCCGGCAGCTACATGATCCGCATCAACAACCAGATGCAGCGCGTCAACGTGAAGTAAACAAGGCTTGACGTAGGCGCAATACGATATAAGCGCGACTTGATATAAACGCGATTTGACGTAAGCGCGGTTTGACATAAGCGCGACAAGTTGAAGACACCCCGATTCTCTGGAATTGGGATGTTTTTATTTGCCCCCTACCGTCGAACATCTTGCCAGCGCCAGCGAACCTTTGCTAGCTGGGCGCCTTTGCCAACCGAGCCTTTGCAAACCGGGTGCCTTTGCAAACCGAGCGCCTTTGCCAACCGAGCGCCTTCGCAAACCGGGCGCCTTAGGACCAAAGCGGCTTGAACGAGGAATTAGTCCTAGAAACAACAGCAGAAAATGATGGAAAAAGCCGCTTGCGTAGGACTAAACAAGAAACGTCAGGAAATTAGTCCTAGTCCATCCCCCAAAAGGCGCTCTTCGGCTGTGTTTTTCCATAAAAAAATAGGACTAAAAAGCGGTGGTTAGCTTTTTAGTCCTAAATTCGGCTTAATTACCACAGCTGCTTTCCGCGCAGCGATGGCTGTTTTCCGCGGCAAGTTCGCATCAAGTTGTTAGAACATCTTGCGGGACTTCTTGGCGCCGCCAGCAGACGGAGCAGGACCGCTTGTAGCGCCCTTATTGCTGAACAAGGTGGCGTCGTCAGCGGACTTGGTCTTAACTTCGAAGTGGTTACCGTCGCAGGTTTCAGAAGGCGCATAGCCAGCGGAATACAAGCAGTAAGACTTTTCGGAGCAGAACTCACCGGCAACCTTGCCAGTATGATTGCAAACGCCCTTGCTTACAACGCCGCTAGGCACCGGGAAAGGCTTGCGGGGCAGATCCTTGTGGAGTTCCTTCATCACAGCCATCCAGACCGGAAGCGCATCTTCGGTACCGGTATGGCCTGCGCCCAAGGTTCCCGGACTGTCGGAGCCGACCCAGACGCCCATGGTATACTGCTTAGTGTAGCCGATGTACCAGCAGTCGGTATAGTCGTTGGTGGTACCTGTCTTACCGCCACTGGGATGGGTAAAGCCGCTAGCCCACACGCGGGCTGCAGTACCGCGAACGTTCACATCCTTCATCATGTCCACCATGATGTAGGCGGAAGCCGGGCGCAAGACTTCGTGTTCCACCTTAGAGTTTCGTTCAATCACTTCGCCGTTACGGTCCACAATGGACTCAATCATGTAAGGTTCAATGCGGTTACCGCCGTTGGGGAACACGGTATAGGCAGAGGTCATTTCCATGAGGGTTGCGCCAACGGAACCAAGGGCCAGGCTGGGCACCGCCATCAAGGGAGCACGAACGATACCGAACTTGCGGGCGTAGTTCACTACGTTGTTCAGACCATACTTCATGCCGGTAAGAATTGCTGGCAGGTTCTTGGAGCGGTACAGAGCACGGCGCAAAGTCATCATGCCTTCGAAATCATGCTCAAAGTTTGCCGGACGCCAAACCTTGTTGGGGTTCTTGTCATCGGGGTCGGGAATGCTCACAGGCTGGTCGTTCACAGAGTCGCAGGGGCTTGCACCATTGTCCATTGCGGTTGCATAGACAATAGGCTTAAAGCTGGAACCCGGCTGACGCAGGGACTGAACGGCACGATTCCAACGGGAGGTATTCCAGTCGCTACCGCCCACCATGGCTCGAATAGCGCCAGTCTCGTTCTCGATCAAGATGGCAGCCACTTCAGCGTGATGGTAACGGATACTGTCAGGGAAACGACGGCGATTCAAATTGGAGTTCGTGTCGGCAGCAAGATATTCCTTCTTGAATAGCGTGTAGACGCTGTCGAAGTGAGCGACAACGCTATCTTCAGGCATATTGTACTTCTTGGTGAGGGCAAGACGTCGAGTTGCACGATACTTCACACGACGGCGAACCTTTTCAACCTGAACGCGGGCAACGCTATCGGCAAAGGCCTGAATTGCCGGGTCGATGGTACTGTTGATTGTTACGCCGTCTGCATAGAGGGAGTTTTCGCCATACTTCTTTTCCATGTACTTACGGATTTCTTCGTAGAAGTACAGGCCAGCCTCGTTCTTGACTTCCTTCTGGGCAAGTTCAATCGGCATTTCAATATACTTGTGATAATCATCGTTGTTGATGTAACCTGCATCGCGCATGGCATAAAGCACAGTGTTGCGACGTTCCAGGGAAGCCTTGGGATGACGGTCCGGGCGATAAGCCTCGGGACGCTGCAACATGCCAGCAAGAACAGCGTACTGAGGAATAGTCAAGCTATCCAGGGGCTTACCGAAGTAGAACTTACCTGCAGCCTGGAAACCGTAGTTACCACCAGACAGGTAGACTTCGTTCATGTAAAACTCGAGAATTTCTTCCTTGGTGTAGGTCTGCTCGATACGGATGGCGGTCATCATTTCCTTAATCTTACGGGAAATGGTTCGTTCCGGAGTAAGGAACAGGAGCTTGGTCAGCTGCTGGCTCAAGGTAGAAGCACCGCGAAGTTTCTTGCCGCTTGTAGCACTTTCAAGAACCGCAGACGGAATGGCCCACACATTCATGCCCCAGTGGTCAAAGAAGGCTCGGTCTTCTGTAGCCATCACTGCCTGGATCGCTTCCTTCGGAATAGAATCGAAGGGAGTCCACTCACGGCGTTCCACAAAGTACTCGTGGGCGATTTCGCCGTTCATGTCGTTAATCTTGGTAACCAGCTTGGGGTTAATCTGTTCCAGCTGGGACAAGGAGGGCAATTCCGGTGCAAAATGATTATACACGACAATCACTGCGGTAAAGGCGATTACCACAGGAATCATGAAGATGCCCAACCAAAGAAGAACCTTCTTATTGGTAAACCAGCCCTTGAGCATTCTCAGAACCGGCATGAGTATAGATTTGACTTTTTCCATTTCTATATCACTGGTAAAAATAATTTGGGGGCAAAGATAGCTAATCATGGCATTCTTCTCAAACCAGTTCACCAGGCAAAGCCACTAAAACAGGGTCGAAATAGGGATTCAAAGTCATCCCGCAAAAAATTTCAAAATTTTTATAAAAAATCCCTTGACAGATTACACCATTAAGCTATATTTGGGCACGTCGAAACGAGAGATCGCAAGACAACATACGCGGATGTAGCCCAACTGGATAGAGCGTTTGGCTACGAACCAAAAGGCTCCAGGTTCGAGTCCTGGCACCCGCAGAAAGAGACCTTAGCTAACGCTAAGGTCTTTTTTTTATTCTAGACCAACTTAAAACGATTTCCAAAGAATCATAAGAAAACAGCAAGTTTGTTAAAAACAATTTTCAAAAACAGCCATTTTTTGCTAACAGTTGTTTGCACAAATTAATGAACTCCATAAGTATCTTTGCGCCGGTGTTTTGGAATAACGACCAGAACAAAGAGGATGGGATGAGATACAAAGAAGAAATTCTTGGTGATGTGATTCGTTATGTATTCATATCTCGTAGGCACGAGCTGGGTTTGACCCAGGAAAACCTTTCGCTGATAGCAAATACGACACGCCAATTTATATCGCAGGTTGAAGGAGGCAAAAGACAGCCTTCCCTGTTTTCGTTAAGCCATTTTGCAACAGCAGTCAACATGACATTGTCGGAATTGTTCCAGGAAATAGACCGCATATATCTTGATTTTACTGACAACGGCGCTGATTTTTAGCCCTTAACAAAAAGCTGTTTTTTTTCTATCTTTGCGTTCCAATGGAATGGCAGCGCAATATTAAAACCTTGACGGAAGACGAGCTTAAGGCTTGGCTCCGTGACGTGGACGAAAAACCGTTCCGCGCAGAACAAATCCAGAAATGGCTGTTCTGCCAGCAGGTCAAGACCTTCGACGAGATGGTGAATATTTCACCGGTTCTCCGCGAAAAGCTCGCTAAGCAGTTTGAGCTTCGCTCCCTCAAGGAAGACCAGCACATGGTTTCCGTCGATGGCACCGTCAAATGGCTTTTCGAGACCTGGGACGGTCATCATATCGAAACGGTGATGATTCCGGCCAACGGTCGTTTTTCTGTGTGCGTATCCACCCAGGTGGGCTGCGCCATGAACTGCGCATTCTGCCGTACCGCCAAGATGGGCTTTTTCCGCAACCTTGAAGCCGGCGAAATCCTTGAAGAAATCATCAATGTCAACTGGTATCTTAAAGAAAACAACATCTTTAACGAAGAAGGCAATATTGCTCAGGTGACAAACATCATCTTCATGGGCATGGGCGAACCCCTGAACAACCTGGAGAACGTGCATCGTGTCTGCTGCACCCTCCACAACCAAAAGCTGTTCAACATGGGTTCCAAGCGCATGACTGTCAGCACCTCCGGCGTTGTACCCCGCATCAAGGAACTGGTGGACCGCAATACTCCCTGCTGCCTTGCAATCAGCCTGAACAGCACCAACAACGAGTACCGTTCCTCTGTCATGCCAGTAAACAACATCTGGCCCATCGAAAAGCTTTTGGAAGCGGTTGACGAATACATTCGTAGAACCGATAACTATGTAACGTTTGAATTCGTGCTTATCCAGGACATTACCTGTACGCCCAAGGCAGCCAAGGAGCTGATTCGCATTTGCGCCCCCCGCCGCGTAAAGGTAAACGCCATCATCTTGAACGATGGCGACGACCCCAACCTGCACGCCCCCACCACCGAAGAAGTCGACACCTTCCTCGCTGCAGTCCGTGCCGCACAGATTCAGATTACTATCCGTACAGCCCGTGGCCGTGACATTTTGGCCGCCTGCGGGCAGCTCGCTCACAAGAAGAAGAACGATCAGGGCGTTTTCGAGAAAGGCTCCAGCCTGCCCGACGCCACTCCTCGATCCAACTAGTTTTTGTTCGTTAAAAAGGAAGGTAAATCATGTTAACGCAAAACCTCCCGGAATTCTGGGACAACCTCTACGCCGAAGGCAAGGACTACTGGAATACCAAGAAGGCAACCCCAGCTCTTCTGGAATTTTTCAAGAACCCCGCCTGCCCCGCCACTGGTTCCGTTCTGGTCCCTGGAGCTGGTTTCGGTTACGACGCCGAAGCCTGGGCTTTGCGCGGACACGACGTACTGGCTGTAGACTTCGCCCCCACCGCCGTGGACGAACTGGACCATCTGAGCCGTAAGCACAAGAACCTCCGTTCCCTGGACCTGGACCTTTTCACTCTTTCTCCCAAGGATCAGAAGCGCGGTGGCCAGCAGTTCGATATCGTTTACGATTACTGCACCTTCTCCGCAATTCATCCGGGCCGTCGCGACGAATATTTCGAAGTCTGCTACAAGATGCTGAAGGATGACGGTCTCCTGATTTCCCTCATGTATCCCCTGATGAACGGCAAGACCCTCCAGGGGCCTCCCCACTGCACCAGCGAAGGCGAACTGATGGCTCGTCTCGACGGCGTGTTCGACATTGTAGACCGCATTCCTGCTGTGGGCAGCCTCCCGGGCCGTGAAGGCAAGGAAGAATTCTGGCTTCTCAAGAAGTGCCTGTAATGACCGCTCATGCTAAATTTTGGATAAGTACGTCTCGTTAGCACTCGCTCTCAAAAAGACCTTGGTTAAAGCCAAGGTCTTTTTTCACATATAGCGTAAAGATTATAGGTTAAAGGATAAAGATGCACGGCTACGCCGTGCTCTTTTTCTTTTCAAGGGCTTTTTCGCACAGTGGCCACACAGAAACTCAGTTTAAAACGCCGAAAAATCAGGAAAAAGGGAAAATCGGTTACTAAAACGCATATTTCAGACCATCTGGTAACCCAAATTTTAATTTGTTTGCAACAAATTCTAATTTCTTCTTTCCAATTTTCATCACGAAGGTTACTTAATAGCGAAAAATTTGCCAAATAGTAACCTTCATTTCTTCATTTTTGCACAATTCCACCTACTTTATTCAAAATAAAGGTTACTAAACAAAAATTTAAACGCCACTTAGTAACCCTTTTCCCCTAAAAATTCCTCCTCCCCTCCCCCACTACATTCGCCTTAGTTATCAATGAAAGATTAAGATTGTTGATAAAGGCGCTTCGCGCTCAATATAAATACGGCACAGCCGTGATTATAACCACACTTCACTCCTCACTGTTCACTCTTCACTATCATACCCTCATCCTTTAACCTTTCTCCTTTAACCTTTCTCCTTTTTTCTATCTTTTCTCCAAAAACAAAACACTTAATACGAGGTTATTATGGCTGATTTATGTCCCTGTGGATCCGGTAAGGAATACTGCGAATGCTGCGAACCCATCATCAAGGGTACCGCCCTGGCAGCTTCTCCCGAAGCTTTGATGCGTTCTCGCTACACTGCTTACGCAAAGCACGAAATCAAGTGGCTCAAGGACTCCCTCGAAGCCACCCAGCGTGACGACTTTGACGAACCCAGCGTAGAAGCATGGAGCCGTGATTCTGAATGGTTGGGCATTGAAATCAAGCAGACCAAGACCGAAGAAGAAAAGAACATCGGCTGGGTTGAATTCATCGCTCGCTTCAAGCAGGGTAACATCACCCGCAACCACCACGAACTTGGCGAATTCCACAAGGTCGGTGGCGCATGGTTCTTCTACGATGGCCGCGCTGTTAAGCAGGAAACCGTTAAGAAGACCGAACCGGACGTTGGCCGTAACGATCCGTGCCCCTGCGGTTCTGGCAAGAAGTACAAGAAGTGCTGCGGCGCTGGTAAGTAATTTTCCGAAGGAAAAAAAATGTTCAAAGTTTTTGTTGATGGTGAAGCTGGTACCACCGGTCTTCAGATCTATGACCGTTTGGCAAAGCGTACCGACATCGAAGTTCTCCGTATCGATCCGGAACTTCGCAAGGACGTCAATGAACGTCAGAAGCTGATTAACGCTTCCGACGTTACCTTCCTATGTCTGCCTGACGCAGCTGCCGTCGAAAGCGCGGCCCTCTGCACCAGTCCCGACACTTGCATTATCGACGCCTCCACGGCCCACCGTGTAAATCCCGACTGGACCTACGGGATGCCGGAACTTTCCGCCGAACAGCGAAAGGCCATCAGCAAAGCTAAGCGCATTGCAAACCCCGGCTGCCATGCCACCGGTTTTATCCTTGGCGTACACCCGCTGATTGCAAGCGGCCTTCTGCCCAAGTCTGCAAACCTTGCCGCATACAGCCTGACCGGCTACTCCGGCGGTGGCAAGAAGCTCATTGCCGAGTATGAAGAGGAATCTGCCCTCAGCCACAAGGCCGGTGAATCCCTGGCAATCATGGCTCCCGCACCTTACGCCTTGGCTCTCAGCCACAAGCATCTACCCGAAATGAAGAAGTACTGCGAACTTGAGAACGCCCCCTTCTTCAACCCGGTGCTTGGCCCCTACTACAAGGGCATGGCTGTAACGGTCGCCATATTTGCAAACCAGCTGACCAAGAAGGTCACCCCGGCTGAACTGACCGAGGTTCTGGCAAAGCACTACGAAGGTTCCAACTTCGTAACGGTTATGCCTTACGAAGCACCCCCGGCTGAGTCTCCGGCCCTCTATAACGGTCGTCTGAACCCCACCATCTGCAACGGAACAAACAACGCTTGCATCCAGGTGTTCGGCAACGACAACGTTATGCAGGTCACCACCATCATCGACAATCTGGGCAAGGGCGCCAGCGGTGCCGCCATCCAGAACATGAACATCGCTCTGGGTCTCGACGAAACCCTGGGCCTGTAAGAAATGAAAAATGAAGAATGAACAATTAACAATGGTAATAATCGCGGCCTCGCCGCATCATATAAAGAGCCGAAGGCTCCATTGTGACCATTGTTCATCGTTAATCGTTAATTGTTAATTGTTAATTGTTAATTATAACTGGTAGTCTATGTTTCTTGACGAAAAATCTATTGAAGTACGCTCCGGCAAAGGTGGAGACGGCATCTGCAGTTTCCATCGCGAAAAGTTTGTACCCCTGGGCGGCCCCGATGGCGGAGACGGCGGCCGTGGCGGTCACGTAATCCTTCAAGTCAACGAACAGTATTCTACCCTGCTGGATATGGGCAACACCCGCCTTTACAGGGCCCAGAACGGACAGCCCGGTGGCGCCAAGCGCTGCACCGGACGTTCCGCCGAAGATCTTGTGGTTAGCGTTCCCCGCGGAACCATCGTCAAGGATGCTGAAGGCAGAATCCTCGCAGACCTGACCGAAGACGGCCAGCGCTGGATTGCCGCACGTGGCGGAAAGGGCGGTATGGGCAACCAGCATTTTGCAACACCTTCCAATCAGGCTCCCCGCAAGTGTACTCCCGGCGAAGCTGGCGAAAAGCGCGAGCTCTTCCTGGAACTTAAGCTCATGGCCGACGTGGGCCTGGTGGGTTTCCCCAACGCAGGCAAGTCCAGCCTGGTGAACAAGATTTCCAGCGGACGCCCCAAGGTTGGCGACTATCCCTTTACCACTCTGGAACCGGTGCTGGGCATTGTCCAGATGAACGGTCACAGCTTTGTGGTGGCAGACATTCCGGGTCTTCTGGAAGGCGCCAGCGAAGGCAAGGGCCTGGGCCACCAGTTCCTGAAACACATCGAACGCACCCATACTCTTTTGTTCGTAATCGACGGCTTTGCCGAAAACGCCTATGAACAGTTCAGCGTTCTTAAGGACGAACTGAAGGCATTCCATCCCAAGCTGGCACAGAAGCCCTACGTTATCGCACTGAACAAGAGCGACCTGGGCATCGACGAAGCCATCAAGCAGTTCAAGGAACACAAGGAACCGGTCATTGTAACCTCCGCTATCACTGGCGACGGTTGCATGGATCTGCAGAAGGCCTTGGACGAAGCAGTTCCCCACGTTCAGAAAAAGAAGGTGGGCTGGGAATCCAAGAAGGTTATCGAAGCCAAGACCATGAAGGCTGCAGACAAGACCCGCGCAAAGGCAGCCCGCAAGACTGCCGCTCCCAAGACCACGGCATCCAAGTCTACCGCCAAGAAGTCTACAGCAAAGCCGGCAGCCAAAAAGACTTCCGGTTCCAAGAAGAAATAAGGTTGTTGAATCAAGGTAACTTCAATGGCTAAGAAGGAACAATCCACTCCAGTAATCCAGAACCGAAAGGCAAGTCATCTCTACTTTGTAGATGAATCCTTCGAGGTGGGCGTCATGCTCATCGGTTCCGAGGTGAAGTCCATTCGCGACGGCAAGTGTACTCTGGGCGAGGCCTGGATCGATCTTGATCCCGACAAGGATGAGCTCTGGCTGATTGGTGCCCACATTGACGAATACCTTTTCGCAAACCGTTTCAATCATTTCCCGGCAAGAAAGAGAAAGCTCCTGGCCCACGTTCACGAAATCCAGAAGATGCGCAAGGCCAAGGAACAGAAGGGTTGCACCCTCATTCCTCTCAAGCTCTATTTCAAGAACCGCAGGGTAAAACTTGAAATGGGCATCTGTCGCGGTAAAGACCAGCACGACAAGCGTCAGTCCATTATGGAACGTGATGCCAAGATGGAAATGGCACGAGCAGCAAAGGCGCACAAGTAATGTTCAAGAAATTGTTCATCTGCCTTGCAGTCCTGTTCGTGGTTCTTGCCTCTGCCGCCAATGCAGACAAGCCCGCAGCTTCTAGCGTCAACAAGGCAGCCTCCGTCGGCACAGACAAGGCATCTGTCTCCCCCGCGGGCAAAGTCGACATCGAGCTTTTTGCAAAAAGCAGGAATGCAAGCTTCCATTGGTTTCCTGTCCAGAAAACATTCAATCTGGTAACCCCTAAGGATACCGCAAAATTCGCAATAGGCCTTCCCTTTGTAAATATCAAGGGAAACGCCTCCGCACTCAAATCTGCTCCGGAAATCGTCAATGGGCGCATCTGGGTGGATTCCGCAGATGTAGCAGGTCTATTCCCCTCCGAAGCCGTCAGCAGTTCTGCCAAGCAGGTCACCGCAGTTTCCAGCAGCTCTATCGCCACAGCAACAAGCTCAGTCGCCGCCGCACCTGCATCCTCCAGCAGTTCTGTCAAGCAGACCGCCGCAAGCACTCCGGCGGTAGCCCCAGCAGCACAGTCCGCCACAAAGGCTAAGGAACAGCCCGCCTCCAACAAGAACGAAACCGCCGGCACCCGCGAAGTAAAAACAATCGTCATCGACCCGGGCCATGGCGGCAAGGACTCAGGCGCCCTGGGCGGCAAGTCCCAGGAAAAGGACATCGTCCTCACCGTAGGCAAGCTCCTCAAGAAAGAGCTTGAAAAAGAAGGTTTCAACGTAAAGATGACCCGCGACAAGGACGTGTTCATCGAGCTAGGCCAGCGCGCCAATCTAGCGAACCAGTGGGACGGCGATCTGTTCATCAGCCTCCATTGCAACGCCATCGACGCCACCCCCGAAAAGAAAAAGCAAGTCAAGGGCTATCACGTTTACGTTCTCCGCGCTCCCGAAAGCGAAGAAGACAAGGCAATCGCCCGTCGCGAAAACAAGGTGGCCACCCTCTACGGCGAAAAGAACGCCAAGGAAGAACTCTCCCCCATCGAATGGTTCAAGCTGGAAGCCCGCCTTGAAAAATACAAACAGAATAGCTACATGTTCACCGAAGAAATGCTCAAGGCCATGGACGGCGGCAAGATCCGTCGCCAGGCAGGTGGCGTCGGCGGTGCAGGCTTCATGGTTCTTGTGGGCGCCCTGATGCCCGCCGTTCTTTACGAAATCGGCTTCATCAGCAACCCTGACGACGAAGCCTACATGATGAGCGACGCTGGCCAGAAGGACATTGCAGAACGCATTTCCAAGGCCGTGGCAAACTACAAGGCCGCAGTCCACAACTACCGCGAAACCCTAGGCAGGTAATCTGCAGATAGAACGAAGGTTAAAAGAGAAGGGCCGCAAGCGCGGTCTTTTTTTTGCTAGTGCAGTCCTTTTTTATAATCGTCAGACAGCCCTATTTGAACTCCACGGCTTGGTAGTGTCAAGGGTTTTTCGCAAAAATAGTTTGTTCCAACATCAGATTCTAGGCCAGGTTCTTCCTGGCTTTTTTCAATTCTGTTTCAATTTCCCTTTGATTTTCAAGTTCATAGAGGTGTTTCATGTTCAGGTATCGCTTGGTGCCCCAGTCCTTTGATGCGACGTATCTTAGCCTTGCACAGACCAACATCAAGGCCGATTCTCCATCCGGGAAGCAGCCTACTACCCGTGTTCTGCGACGGATTTCGCGGTTGAGACGTTCGAGAATGTTGTTGGTCCTGATGCTTCGCCAATGTTCGTGCGGAAAGTCCAGGTAGGTCAAGGTTTCCCTGACTCCCTTGGCGTAGAGATCCGCAGCCGATTTCAGCCCCATGTCCCGCAGTTTCTGCTCCACATCGATAACCTTCTTTAGAG
>JAKSIF010000026.1 GCA_024398965.1 Fibrobacter sp.
GGAAAATGAACATGGTCACGAGGGCTAACGGAAGAATCCAGAGGGCGCGGGTGCATTTAACCATGGCGGCCACCTGCAAGGATTCGTCGCTGTAAGCTGCTGCGGCGCCCACCACGGAACTGGTGTCGTGGATGGCGATGGCAGCCCATTCGCCGAACTGCTGGTTATCCAAACCGAAGAAATGGCCCAGCGGCGGGAAAATCAGAAGGGCCAATGCATTCAGCACAAAGATTGTTCCCAGGGAAACGCTCATCTGCTTGTCGTCGGCCTTTACAACGGGAGCTACCGCAGCGATGGCTGAACCTCCGCAAATGGCTGTGCCGCTAGAAATCAGGTAAGATGTCTTGGAATCCACCTTGATAAGCTTGCCTGCGACGAAACCAAGAATCATGACGCTTGCCACAGACACGATGGTAAACATCATGCCGTCCTTGCCGGAGGCAAGGGCCGCCTGCAGGTTCATGCCAAAGCCAAGGCCCACCACGCAACCTTGAAGTAAGTACTTCTGGGTTTTCTTTGCGAACTTGGGGAAGGCAGGGCCGCCGAAAATAAAGGCGTAAACGATGCCTGCCAAAAGTGCCATCCAGGAGGCAACGCAGGGGCAGCAGGCTGCGAGAATCAAAAGAACGAATGCAATCTTTGCGATTTTCTCTTTCATTTTTCTTTACTCCTTTGTGGCGTAGCTTTTTACTTTTGGGGCTGCGCTGGTTCGATGATTGGTAAGACTTTTGTTTTCTTCATGAAGGCCAGAGTTTCTTTTTCGCCTTTTTCAGCAAGCATGGTCAGGAGGAAAAGTAACTTTAGGTAGGTTTCCTCGGCCATTTTTTCGCGGGCGGTACTCTGGGTCAAATACAGTAGGGGACTGGTACGGTCGTAGTCTTTGCCGCCGTAAGTCTTGGAGGCGGCAACGCGGTCGCAGAACATCTCCTTGATATAGCGGTCCGGCATGGGCATGGGTACGATTTTCTTTGTGACCATTTCGTAGTCATACCAGAATTCGAAATGGTGCTTATTTCGTCCCTTGTGATGCATCCAGGCTAGGCTATAGCCGGTGGCATTTCGCTCCCCGTTGTTGGGGGATTCCTTGCCGGTGTAGTACTTCATGCCGGGAATAAACTCGGTAGGAGTGTACTTGGACAGATCGTGGAAAAGTCCCTGGAATCCGATACCCGCCTTGAAGCAAAGGCGAATCACTTCGTTCCTGTGCTTGGTTATGGTGATGAAATGACGGATCGGATGAAACATGGCAAAAATTTAGAAAATAGATTGAAGTTTAAAGGGTAAAGGGAACAGAATTTAATAACTTTAAAATTATGAAAACATCCATCGACTTCATTGGTGATATCCACGGGCATTGTGAGTGCCTGAAGGCCCTGCTGAAAAAGCTAGGCTATGTGGAGTCTGCTGGGGCATTCCGTTATCCTGGCAATGAACGTGTGGTTGTTTTTCTGGGGGACTATGTGGATCGCGGCCCCAATGTGCGCGCTACGCTGAACTTGGTTCGCGCCATGCGTGATGCTGGCAGTGCCATCGCCCTCATGGGCAATCATGAATTCAACATGCTGAGTTTTTGGCAGAAAAATGGCGATGGCGGACGTTTCCTGAAAAAGGTGGGGCAGGGGTACCTTCGTGAGCATACCTTCAACAAGGTGGCGGTTCATTCGCGGACTGTTGCGGATTTCGTGGGCCGTAAGGACGAATTCAAGGAAATGAAGGAATTCGTAAAGACATTGCCTTTCTACCTGGAAACGGATTTGTTCCGGGCGCAGCACGCCAGTTTTCACCCTCAGGCTGTGGCGCAGTTGAAGGCTGCTGGTATCAGCTGTTTTGCCGATGGAAATTTTGACGAGCTGATCTATAGGGTGAATGATGAGGCCAATGAATATGGCGATTCCCTCTTTTGGCCCGTAGACATGCTACTGAAAGGGCCGGAAATGGAATTGCCCAACCATCAGTTTTTCTTTGATGGAGAAAACGTCAAACGTTTCAAGACAAGGCTTCGTTGGTGGATGAATCCTGCAACGGCAACGCTTGATGAACTGAGCCTTCAGCCGGGAATAAAGATGCCTGAGGGTTGCGAAGTTTCATCAGAAGTTCGCGCTCGCTCTTATTATGGCGAAGATGAACGCCCTGTGTTTTTTGGACATTACTGGCTCACTGGCGAACCCTGCCTGATGCGTCATAACGTTTGCTGCCTGGATTTTAGCATTGCGCGTCATGCTGGCGGTGGCCATCTGGCTTGCTACCGTTTTGATGGGGAACAACGTCTTGACGAATCCAAATTCGTGTGGGTTGGACGTTAAACGTCATTGAACGATTGTTTGTAGAATTGAATGAAATGTCATCCTGAGCGTAGAACTGAAGTTTTGTGTAACGTGTCATCCTGAGCGAAGTGCGTAGCACGAAGTCGATATAGAATTGTTGGCAACTTGTTGCCTTACAATTCTTAGGTTCTAAGGAGCAGGATCTAGAAGAGGGGGAAAGGGAAAATGAATGAGTATTACGTATATATGATGGCAAGTTCTAATAATAATGCTTTATACATTGGATTGACGAATGATATAAGGCGCCGTTATGAGGAACATTGTTCTGGGAATGTCACTGGATTTACTCAAAAATATAAAGTCCACAAATTGGTTTATTTGGAACAATATACTGAAGTGAATGATGCTATAGCTCGTGAAAAGCAATTAAAAGGTTGGAGTAGGGCAAAGAAAAATGTTCTTGTTAATGGTCAAAATCCTTTATGGAACGATTTAATGCAAGGTGAAGTTTAGATTCCTCGACTTCGCTTTGCTACGCTCGGAATGACACTTATTATGTTTCGCAACGCTTGGAATGACACATTATGATTGACTGCTTGAAAAAGTTTGCTTCCTTGAAGGTGACTTGCGCTTTGCTGGTTGCTTTCTTGTTGCTGACATTTTGGGGCGTTCTCGGCCAGGCTGCTGCGGGTAACGAAGGGGCTGCCCTTGCAACAAATCGCTTTTTTGGAAGTTATTTCCTGTGGGTTCTTGGGGTGATTCCGGTGCCCGCTTTTAAATCATTGGCTGCAGTGAGTGCGCTTCAGTTGATTGCCTCCATGATGTACCGTATGCCGCGGATTTTCTCTCGGGACGACTCGGGCAAACTTGTTCTCTCGGGTTGGCGTAACCTGGGGCTTTATGGAATGCATATTGCCCTGCTGGTTCTTTTGGTGGGTAGCCTTGTGGGCTCCGAATTTCGTCAGGAGTTTAACGGTTTCCGTGCAGTTCCTGCCGTAGGCGAATTGGTGGACGTCAAGACTCCGCAAAAGATTACCTACTACACCGTCAATGACGGCTTGAATACAAGTGCGGTGAAAGTGGGAGAGGGCTATCCCTACTTTACGTTCTACAAAGGTCAGGTGGATATGATGGGAGTGAAGGTGGACCTTTATACGGCTACCTACGACCCTTTCCATTTTGTGCCGTACGTGTTCATGATTTTGTTCTTGCTCAGTGCGGCGTTTCATTATGCTGTTAAGGTGCGGGCTGGGTCTGCTGCAAATAAAAAGAACTTTATAAGTGTGATTGCCTTGGTTTTTGCAGGCCTGTTTTTTACGCCTTCCGCAAATGCAACAACCCTTTTTCCTCCTGCTATTCCAGATTCTATTGCGAAAAAACTGCCTTGGAATCCTGAAGACCCTGTAATGGTCAATGGGGTTGTGCGCCCCTTTGACTCCTTTGCTCGCGGGATTGTCAACGATCTTTATGGCAAGGTTACTTTTAAGTACTGCGTAGAGGATGACTGCGATGATGAAGATGCGGTTTATATGGTTGGACTTATTTATGTGCGTGCCTCTGAAGAAAAAGAACTTTTTAAGGTTCTTCGCAGCGATGTGTTGCAGGCGCTTCATCTGCCTGAAAATAAACGTTATGTCAGCTACAATGATTTGAATGCCTCCCGTTCTCAACTGGAAATTTATGCAAGCCGCAACGATGACCATCCGGCTACAGCCGAAATGAAACGTTTGCTTGCCAATGTGCAACTTTATGAATCCATCGAACGAGGTGATTTTAGAAAGGCTACGGCAACTCCGGAACAGACAAAAAAATTTAAGGCAGAAGTTTTCTACAACCACGCCAACTTTGCCTTGATCGCGTTCATCCTAGCTTTCATCGGTTGTGTCTTGGCTGCAGTCAATTCCCTTTTCAAAAAGCGCGCCCTTGATGTGGCGGCGAACTCCATGGCTGCAGCGACCGCAGCAACGTTGTCCATAGCATTTGCCCTGCGCCTTTACATTACAGGCCGCCCGCCTCTTTCCAGTTTGTATGAGATTGTGCTGTTGATTGCCTTACTGTTAGAATGCTTTGAATTTGGAGCCTTTATCTTCTGCAAGAAACGCACGTTCTCCCTCATCATTCCAGTAACGGCAATGGCCACAGTCCTGTTGTTCTTTGCCAAGTTCATTTTGGAACCTGGGGATTTGTTCCAGCCCATTCCTGCGGTGTTGAATTCCTCGGTGTTTCTGACACTACATGTGTTTACAATCGCCCTGGGATTTGCTAGCGTTATTTTGTCTGGAATCGTTGCCCATGTGGCCTTGTTCCGCGAAACCCGCTGCGCCAAGAATTCGGAACAACTTCAGAATATAAACAAACTCCTTTTCGGTACCCTTGTTTTTGGTTCTGCCTTTACCATTTTGGGTACGTTGCTTGGGGGCGTCTGGGCGGATTTTGCCTGGGGGCGTTTCTGGGGCTTTGACCCTAAGGAATGCGGGGCTCTTTTCGTTTGCCTTTGGACGATGCTTGGGCTACACCTTCGCGGTGGATGCCTCATCTCGCCAAGGGGCTTCGCACTGTTCAACTGTTTCAATGTGATTGTCACGTTCCTTTGCTGGTTTGGAATTAACTTGCTGGGAGTCGGGCTTCATAGCTACGGCTTCCAAAGCGGAACGGTAATGTGGCTTTTGATTTTTATTCTCGCTGATCTTGGCGTGATTTTTTATTTGAACCATTGTAGACGAAATCTCGGCGTAGCCGACTAATTTACTCTCGTAAATCATAACTCGTACTTCATAATTTTCTATCTTTTCCCCCATGCTTCAATGGGACACCTTGCTTTCTGCTACGCGTTATGGACATCCTGCCGATCAGGATCCTAACCGCTCTGATTTTCATCGTGATTACGACCGTATTGTTTTTTCTACGGCATTCCGCCGCCTTGGCCGAAAGACCCAGGTCCATCCGTTTTCTGTAAACGACCACGTTCACAGCCGCCTGACCCACAGTATTGAAGTGAGTAGCGTTGGCCGTAGCCTTGCCATTACGGTTTATCACCTGATCAAGAAGTATTTGCCCAAGTATGTGAACGAATACCAGTTCGGCACCATCGTTCAGTCTGCCTGCTTGGCCCATGATATCGGCAATCCTCCCTTCGGCCACGCCGGCGAGGCTGCCATTCGCGAATGGTTCCGTAAGAATCGCAATTCCGCTCCCATGCAGGATTTAAAACCGGATGAAATTGCGGACTTTGAAAACTTTGACGGTAATGCTCAGGGCCATCGAATCCTGAGCAAGCTGGAATACCATTTCCTGGATGGCGGCATGCGTCTGACTTACGCAACCATCGGGGCTATGATCAAGTATCCCCAGCTGGCCAAGTTCGGCACACCCACCAGCCTGTTCTCTACAGAAGCTGATCTCTACCGCATGACCGCCTACACCTTGGGCATTCCCGAGCTGGAAACTGGCAAGTGGGCCCGTCATCCGCTGGTATACTTGATGGAAGCTGCTGACGATATCTGCTACAGCATCCTGGATGTGGAGGATGCCATCGAACTTGGTATTCTTTCCTTCGGCGATGTACGTAGCATGTTTAGCTACCTCTGCGGCCCCGATGTGGATATTGACCGCGAGTATCAGGAAAACGGACAGAACTTCCGTGACTTCCTCAGTAGCATTCGCGGACTAGCTATCCAGAACCTGATTGATGATGTGGCTATTGCCTTTGTGAATAACTACGAACAGATTATGTCTGGTGAATCGGTGAAGCATCTTACCGACTTGTCCCGTTCCGAGGTCATGGAAGGTATCCGTATTGCAAAGCGCCTGGGTGTGGAACGCATCTATCCGGACCGTCGCAAGACCGAACTTGAAGTGGGTAGCTATACCACCTTGAGTACTGTCCTGGATGCATTCATCAACGGTGTGTACGATTTCCGCAAGAATGGTAAGAATTCCTATCGCGCCGATCGCATAGTACGTTTGATTGGCCAGGCAAAGATTGGCCAGAGCGTTACTGCCGCCGAAGCCTACCATCAGGTGCTGGACTTTGTCAGCGGCATGACCGACAACTACGCCACTTATCTGGCTCGTCAGATTGGCGGCCTTGCCATGGGTTACTAGCTGGAAATTTCGTGATGATTTGGCTCTTTGATTACGACTTGACTTTGTATGGCGCAGATGAACACTGCGTCATAGAATCTCTTGATGAACGTATATCCAAGACCGTTCAAAACGCAACTGGCGTTGATTTCGAAACCGCCCATAAGATTCGCAAGGATTATCTGCAACGTTTTGGAACAACCCTCGCTGGACTTCAGGCCATGCATGGCGTTAAACCCGACGATTTCTTTGACTTTATTCACCAGCCAGAGTACCTGATTTATCCAAAGTCGTCGCCAGAAAAGCGAGACTTGGTTACGGGCCTGTCTGGTCGTAAGTTTGTTTTTACCAATGGTCGCCGAGACTGGAGCGAAGCGGGTATGGATCATATGGGTATCCGCGATTGTTTCGAGGACATATTTGACTTGAAACAGATGGATTGGGAAGGCAAGCCTCACGAAAGCGCCTATGAAAAGGCGGAAAAGTGGTTGGCCCAAAAACTGCCGGACCAGTTCCTTGCCAATGGATCTCCAGTAAATCCATCCGAAATCATCCTGCTGGAGGATTCTGCCCGTAATTTGGAACCCGCTCACCGGCGTGGTTGGAGAACGGTTCTTGTCAATCCTCTGCCGGATGTTCCGCCTTGGGTGGATTATCACATTCCGAATTTGCTTGACTTGAAAACGATTCTTCCTGAACTCACGAGAGATGCCTAGTATGATGGAACTGCTTTCTTTTGGCTTTATGCAGAATGCTCTGATAGCCTCGGTCCTTGTTGCCTTGGCTTGCGGCATTGTTGGAACCTTTGTTGTGGTTAACCGCCTGACGTCCTTGTCGGGAGGTGTTGCTCATGCATCCTTTGGTGGCGTCGGTTTGGCTGTATTCCTTGGCTTTTCGCCCATGCTTGGCTCCTTGGGTTTTGCTGTGGCCTGTGCTATGCTGATGGTGCTTCTAACCTGGATGGATCGAAAAAAGTCGGACACCTTCATTGGAATTATCTGGGCCGGAGGCATGGCCCTGGGTGTTATTCTGACCGACCTTACTCCTGGCTATAGCGGCGAAATGATGAGTTTCTTGTTTGGAAGTCTCCTAACGGTTCCAACGGATCTTCTTTACTGGATGGGCGCTCTTCTTGTATTGATTCTTTTGGCTGTGGTTGCAAATTTCCGAAAGTTCCTTGCCATTTCCTATGATCCGGAATTTGCCAGGGTTCAGGGATTGCCGGTAAAAACCTACTACATGCTTTTGATTGCAATGATAGCCTTGACTGTGGTTATTGCTGTCCAGGCTGTGGGTATGATTCTGGTGATAGCCCTTCTTACCATTCCTGCCTACATAGCCGAGACCTATGCAAAAAATCTTGTGCAGATGATCCTTATCTCTGTGGGGTTGTCTCTGGCATTGATGCTTGCAGGCTTGATGCTTGCTTGTCAGTTGAACTTTGTGGTGGGTCCCACCATCATTCTCTGTGGCGTGGTTCTTTACGCATTGAACTTTGCCGTTAGGAAATTTGTACTTTCAAGGTAATATGAAAAAGATTCTGTTTTTCGCATTGACTGTCCTTAGTCTTGTTTCGTTGGCTGTTGCCTATCCGGCCCCGGCAGCACGTAACGGATTTAGCAATATGACGGTTGCCACCGAGTATTCTGAACTTTTGCAAGAAAAGAATGCTCGCAACGACTCCCTTTTGCCGGCCCTTGATGGCGATAAGGCCTTTGCCGAAGTCCTACGCTTGAATCCGAATTTCTGGAGTTTGGGTGGAGCCCTGGACAAGGAGGCTTCCCTGGTGACCAAGCTTAACGCCAAGGTTGTCTTTATTGATGGTATTCGAGAAGATCCGTTCTGTGAACTGGATAAGAAGGGGAGTACCGCTGGCGAATGGAGCGTTCGCATTGGTGTTGACTTTGTTTCCGGTGGATCCAATACGGTGCATATCCATGTGCAGCAGTGCTTGGACTACGTGAAGGATGAACTGGGCTATGCAGTCAAGAAAGGTGACAAGGTGGTGGTGATTCCTCCTAAGAAGGTTCTTGATAAGATTGCCCAAAGTGAGATTCCCGACGCCATTGATATTGATCTCCAGCAGACCTTGCTCAAGGCACATGAAGACGTTAACCTTACCGGAAAGTGCCCGAAGGATATTGATGCCTACATCATCTTGATGAACGTCTATAATCAGGTCAAGGACTTGAAGATGGATTACGTTGTCATCAATGATCAGTTGAACAAGCAGCGCAACGGTGGTGGCCGCATACAGTCCTGCTCCTTTAGCCGTGAGTGGAATAAACGTTATCAGGAAAGCGCCAGTTTCGAGTGCGATATCGATAATGATGAGTGTGTCTATCGTCAAGAAAATGATGGCGACTCCAAGTGGACCATCAATTATGAAAAAGACCGTTTTGAATACAAGAACAAAAAGTTCCTGTTCATCAATCTGAATCCCAAGAGCATCCACAAGGGTGGCAAGATGCTGGACCTTCGCCTGATTCGTTTGTCCACATCCCTGTATCTGGAAGCCTATCTGAACTCAAAGGGCGATCCGGTAACCTTGGGCCTGGTCATTGTTCCTGGGGATAAGAGCCTCGAAGATTATGAAGACGAGGAAGATGACGACGAAATGACTGAATAGGCCTGATTTTGCCTCATTTGGGGCTTTGGATCGTCTTGGGGCTATTGACCGAAATTATCATTTTATTTATATATCAATTAGAAGAAATAAATAGGGAGAAATTTATGAACCGTTTTATTAAAGCCTCTTTGATTGCTGCCGCTTTTGGCATGGCTGCCACTCCGGTTCTCGCCGAAAATGAATCCTTCGGTGGTATCGGTGTTACCATTTATCAGCTCAAGAAGGGCGTCAAGGTTGCGGAAGTAATCCCGGGAACCCCCGCTGCAGAAAGCAAGCTTCAGTCTGGCGATGTGATTATTGCCGTAGATGGTCAGAGCCTTGCAGGTCTTACTATCGATGAATCCAAGGATCTTCTCCGCGGTCAGGCAAATAAGCCCCTTGAACTGACCTTCGTCAGCGGTGCTGACACTCTTTCCACTGTAATCCGCCGCGCAAAGATCAAGGTTAAGGATCTTGATGCCGAAAAGGTCGAAGCCTGGTATGGCGACAAGAAGGAATTCAATGCAGAAGAATTGGAAACCTTTGCTAGCGCTAACAGCGAAGACCAACTGGTTGCCGTTCTCAAGCACGGCTATCGTATCTCCGAAAAGAATGTGAACTCCAAGGGCCTTAACGGTATCTACGTAGAAAAGGCCGAAGAATTCGCACCCAAGGCTCCCAAGCAGAACAATGGCAAGGCTGACAAGGCTATCCTTAAGGGCTTCAGCCGTAATGCAGTAAGCTTCGAACTGAAGACAGCTGGTACTGTTGTTGTTACCATCATGAGTGCCGAAGGCGAACAGGTTGCTGTACTCCGTTCTGAAAATGCCCAGCCGGGTTTCAACACTCTGTCTTGGAACTCCGATAACGTTCCTTCTGGCCGTTACATGGTTTCCATCGAACAGAATGGTAACGTCAGCGGTAGAAACGCAGTCCTGAAGTAATTCTCGACCTGGTACATACAAAGTAATAAAGAAACGTTCGGTCCATCCGGACGTTTTTTATTTTTCGAATTCTTAGAACTTCATCCTATGAGTGTTTAACTTGAAATGTCGCTCCTGGAGAGTCGAACCTGGGGCCTTGAATCTGTAACGAGTAAACTCGCCCCACTTTAATTATCTACATTTTGCCCATCGTGTATCTGTCTAGAACCCACAGCTTTTTAAAATGGCTTATGTGGGCTGTTTTTGTGATTTTCACAACAGCCTTTGCCGCTCCGTCCGCATTCGGGCAGGAGATGACCCGCTTTGAGCTGGAAGAGCGTGAACAGGTGGAAGAAGATACCACTGAAGTAGACTGGATGAACGACACTACCGGTACAGATACCATTGAGTACCGAGCTGTAGACTTGGAGTACGATGTAGAACGGTCTACCTTCAATTTGAACAATAGCGCGCAGTTGAAGTATCGTACCGCGACCTTGGATGCCGATACAATCTGGTTTGACCAGGAAAATTCGGTTCTTGCGGCAAGTGGTGATCCAATCATGAGAGATTCGAAGAATCCCTCTCTGTCGGGTATGCGCCTCAAGTACAACATGAAAAGCCGAATCGGTGAAATCTATTACGCAACGACGTACCAGGACAACCAGCAGTTGAACGGAATGGAAGTCCGTCGCCTGCCTGACCAGCGAATCCAAATTGCCCGAGGCGACTTCAGTACTTGTAACGATTCTACGCATCAGCATTTTTATTTCTATGGCCGTCGCATGGTGGTAAAGCCCAAGGAAACCATTACGGCAAGACCTGTGGTGCTGAATATTGCCGATGTTCCTGTGGCTGTGCTTCCCATGGTGGTGGCTCCTCTTAAGAGTGGCCGCCGTTCCGGTATCCTGACGCCAAAGTTCGGCGGTGACCAGAAGCAGGGTTACTACATGAGTAACCTCGGCTTTTACTACGCACCCAACGACTACTGGGACGCAACCGTCAAGGGCGACATTATTGAAGGCGAAGAGGCTCGCTTTGAACGTTCGACCATGACAGGGGAGGTGCGTTACAAGAAACGCTACGTACTGGATGGAAACCTTTCCTACACGGCCTACCTTGAGGAATTTGATGTAGCCAATAGCGGTTACGACATTCGCTTTAGCCATAACCAGAACTTGACTCCCGATGGCAAGCATACCTTGAGTGGTTCCGGTTCCTTCGTCAGTAGCCAGAGTGTCCGTAAGGATAACGCCCTGGATGCGGAAACCATCTTGAACCAGCAGGCAAACGCCCAGTTGACCTACTCCGGAAAGATCGGGACCAACAAGAGCCTAACGGTGAAGGCCAGCCAGAAGCACAACCTCGTTACGGACCTTATGGAACGAGAGATTCCCGACGTCCAGTACCGTATGAGCGGCCAGCTTTTTGATTTTGAACTGGACGAGGATGACGTGGCTGCCGACGACGGCTCCTTCCAGAGCTATCTTGAAAAGTTTAACTACAGCTTCAACAACCGCTTTAACTACTATACCCGTCGCGCACAGGATACCATTAACGAGGTGGATACTACTGCGGAATATGTAGGTTACACGGGAACCTACTCCCTGGATTATTCCGGAAGTCTTTTCGATGTTATTAACCTTACTCCACGGGCTACGTTCACGGGTTATTGGACTGGAACGGGCTGGATCAATCCCGAGGACTCTCTCAAGTATCGCCGTCGTTACATGAGCTTGGATCCTGAACACGATAGCTATGGTGAAGTCGCCTACAACCACAATTACAGTATTACCGCGGATACAAAGCTGTATGGTATCTGGGTTCCTGAGATTGGTCGTTTTACCGGTGTCCGACATGTGCTTTCTCCCAGTGTATCTTACACCTACGCGCCGGAAATCGATACGGTCAAGAAGTTCGCTCCCCATCCGTTGCTTGGGCAGACTCCGTACCAGACAAAGCAGAAGACTGTTGGCTTTGGTTTGAACAACGACTTCGACATCAAGTACTTGAAAGTTGTTGGTCATGCCGCGGATACTACAAAGGGCGATACGGCCAAGGCGGTGGAAGACCAGTATGGAACACGTCGACTGCTAACAACCCGTCATAACGTATCCTACAATTTTGCTGCGGATTCACTGCAGTTCTCCGACATTACATCTTCCTTCGGTTTACAGGTTTTGCCGAACTACATCTTTACCATTAATACTCGCCATAGTGTTTACCACAAGTACGAAGACGATCCCAATAAGGTCCGTTTCCCGGAACTGACTTACTGGGGTTACGACTTCTCGAAACACTTTAACTGGAGCGGTGAATTCAATGGCGGTCTTCCGTCCCAGATGGAAAAGTACGAAATGCTGAAGTGGACCTTTGGCCTAGACTACAGCTACAGCTTCAGCAGCAGTCGTGTGGCCCGAGATCTTTTCCAGGATAGGGTTACCCACTCCACGGGCATCAGCGCAAGCTTGCAGCCTACAAGAAACTGGGAAATGACGTACAGCACTCGTTACAACTATAACGAAGGCCGTTTCGTGACGCACAGCTTTACCTTTAACCGAGTACTTCATTGTTGGCAGTTGGATTTCAGCTGGACTCCTACGGGGCCTGCAGCGGGCTGGAGTTTCTCCATCTACGTACGAGACCTGCCTGATATCAAACTTAACGCAGGCAGTACTGAAACAAAGTAGTGTTTGAAAATTAATTTACTTTATCTGTAATCAAGGTTCTTTATGTTGATTTTAGCCAGTGGCTCTCCCCGTCGTTCAGAAATTCTCAAGTTGATTGGGGTTGATTTCAGAGTTGTAGTTTCCAATGAAGAAGAAAAACCTTCGTCCACCAACCCTTTGGATTTTCCGAGGGAAAATGCCTGCATCAAGGCGCTTGCCGTTTCCCGTAATGTGCCGGAAGAATATGTAGTGGGCTTTGATACATTGGTTTTCCTTGATGGAGAACCTTTGGGGAAGCCCAAGAGCGAAGAAGGTGCGCTTGAAATGCTGAAACGCCTCAATGGAAGGGGCCATAAGGTGATTACCGGGGTGGCTATTTGCAAGAATGGCCAGGTTCTTTCTGCATCAGAGGAGGAAACTGAGGTCATTTTCCGTGAGAACTCCTTACAGGAACTCCAAGAATATGTAAATTCTAAGGACCCGATGGATAAGGCCGGGGCCTATGGCATTCAAACAGCAGGCGCAAGGCTTATTCAGGGGATAAGAGGATGCTACTACAACGTGGTGGGTTTGCCTGTAGCAAAGATGCTAAAGATGTTTGGCGAATTGAAGATTGAGGTGTAATCGTGTCGAATCCGGTTGAAGAAAAAAGACCCGACGAACGTTTAGGTGAATATATTGCCCGAGTACGTGAAGCTCGCGGCATGTCCTTGGAAGATTTGTCTGCTGTGACGAAGCTCACAGTTTCCAATTTGAAAGCTATTGAATCTTCCGATTGGAAGAGCTTTCCTGTGCCCGCTTATGTGCGTGGCTATCTGAACTCTATTTCAGCAAAGCTGAATCTTGATGCGCAGGCTGTACTTCAGTGCTATGCCGCTGAAATGGGGCAGAAACCCAGCAAACAGTTTGTTGATGTTTCTACTCACGGTAAGATTGCTCCGGTCACTGAGGATGAAACCAAGAAAAAGAGTATGGCTGTCCCTGTGGTGATTGTTGTGCTCATACTGGCATTCCTAGTCGCCTCTCATTTCCTGGATCTTGAATCCATCGCCGAACAGAATTCTTCTCCTGCGCCGGTTAATGAAGCTCCTGCTGTAGTTGCAGAAGACTCTACTGAACAGGCTGAAGTTCCCGAGGGCGCTGAGGTTGTTCCTGCAGATTCCTTGCAGAAGGATACTGCCGTTACCGATACCGCAAAGGTTCCGGAAAGTGCCGTGAGCCAGGCTGTTGTAGATGAGGCGGTTAAGAAGTCTGAACTTCCCGCATCTGCTACAATCTTTATTTCTTCTGATTCCAAGAAGGTCGAGAAGGCTGCCGAAAACGCTCCCAAGACGAACAAGACCAATTTTGTTCTGGTAGGTTCTGGCGAAGCTCTTTCCTGGGTTGGCCTCAAGCGTCGCGAAGATTCCAGTTCCTTCCTTAAGGAAGCAAACATTGCTCGCAAGGATGTTCGCATGGTCTACAACACCGAAGATACTTTGTGTGTAACCATCGGTGAACCGAAGGCCATTGCAAAGCTTCTTCTCAATGGCGTGGAAACTCCGCTTCCCGAAATGCAGTTTGGCCGCGTAACCCGCTTCCGTGTTTTTGGCGGCAAGATCGTCAAGTAATCCATATAGCAAGGTGAACAATGCGTAGTTCCAAGATTTCTAGAAAGACTAACGAAACCGATATTGAATTGAGCTTGAATCTTGACGAAGCCACCCCTGGCGTAATCAATTCT
The DNA here is from genome assembly GCA_024398965.1 of Fibrobacter sp. Lineage (NCBI taxonomy): Bacteria > Pseudomonadati > Fibrobacterota > Fibrobacteria > Fibrobacterales > Fibrobacteraceae > Fibrobacter > Fibrobacter sp. The sequence continues at coordinate 14,271 of JAKSIF010000026.1, forward strand.
GGCAACGGCTTCCTGGATCACATGCTTAACCTGTTCCAGGTACACGGCGGTTTCCATCTGGATCTTACCTGCAATGGCGATGTCAATGTGGATATGCACCACAGCATGGAAGATATTGCCATTGTGCTTGGCCAGGCTTTCGTGGAATGCCTTGGCGACAAGAAGGGTATCGAACGTTACGGTTTCTACTTCGTTCCTATGGACGAGGCTCTTAGCCGTGTTTGCATCGACTTCAGTAACCGAATTGGCTTTGTCTGGAACGTAAAGCTTCCCGGTGCAACCGCTGGTGGTATTGAAGCAAGCATGTTTGAACATTTCTTCAAGAGTCTGTGTGAAAATGCTCGCATGAACCTGCACGTGGAACTGTTCTACGGTAACGACAATCATCACTGTCTCGAAAGCATTTTCAAGGCCTTGGCTCGTGCAGTTGCCATGGCCATTGCTCCCAGCCGTAATGTGAAGGGCGTGCCCAGCAGTAAAGGAGTTTTGTAATTGCGCTGTGCGCTAATTACAAAGCTCCAGTTATGAATTACGAAGTATAAGTTACAAGTGCTCGCCTTCGGCGAGCCATTTTTTCACATACTTCATACATCGTAATTTATAACTGAAAAAGGCCCGCGGAATTCATCCCGCGAACCTCTCGTAATTCATAACTCGTAATTGGTACCTGTTCGAATTCAAAAATCCTAGATTTTTGGAATTCGAACTTTATCGCCTGCGTTCAGGTGTTCCAGGGAAACGCCTGCGTTAACAGATTGCAGGGCCGAAAGAATATAGAAGCGGGGGAGGTTCTGGACTCCGGCGCCGTAGGTCCTTTTTAGCAGTTTGAACAGGTCGTCGCCGTCCTTGGCCTCAACGGTCTTGTATAAGCTGGCGTTGCTGGGGTCAGACTGGAGTCTGGACAGGGCATCGCTAAACTTGTTAGCAAAGTTCTCTGCGCTGTTGTCTGCCTTGGGGGCTTGGGCCAAACGCTCCGCCGAGGGCTTGGTCTTCGACTGGTGGTTTGCCTTGCTCTTGGGGTCAGGCTTTCCCGTGACAGAGGAGGGTAGCTTGAATCCGGGGGCATTGAAACCTTTCATTGTCAAATTGGCATCTACGTTTTTCTGCTCCTTGACCGGTTCCATGGCGAGGATGGAGTCCAGGCTGGCAATGTACTGGCTGTCGGGCCATTCGACAAGGATCATCTTCTGGTTGACTACGATAGTTTTTGCCACAGGGGCGTCGTTGCCGCAGGCTCCCAATGTAAGGGCTGAAATGACCGGCAAAATGCCTGCAAATGCCTTGAAAATTCGCTTCATGATTCAAAAATACAATAATTATCTTGCCAAAATGGCGAAAATCTTCTAAATTTAGGCTCTCTTAACAACACTTCACAGGAAGTATACAATGAAAGATGGTATCCACCCTAACTATCAACCGGTCGTGTTCGTCGATGCGAATACGGGTAAAGAATACATCACCCGCTCCACGAAGTCTTCCGCCGAAAAGAAGACTATCGATGGTGTAGAGTACAGTGTGATCTCCCTCGAAATTACTGCAGACACCCATCCGTTCTGGACAGGTAAGCAGCATCGCGTGGATACCGCTGGCCGTATCGATCGCTTCAACAAGCGTTTCGCCGGCAACATCACTGGTGCAAAGCGCAAGACTCGCAAGGCAGAACGCCCGGCAGCTGACGCTGAATAATCAAAATGAATTTTTGGGCCCCCCGTTTTTGAAGGGGGGCTTTTTTTAAAAAGGATTTAAAATGAAGAAGCTTACTTTGTGCGCTGCAGCTCTGGTTGCTATTGTAATGACCGGCTGCGAAAAGACTGGCACCATCGAAGGTGTTGTTCTTGATCCGTTTACTGGCAAGGCTGTCGAAATGCCCACCGTTTGGATGGACTCTACCATCTACGGTACCCAGAACCCCAAGTACCCCTATAAGGGCGAACTCATGCAGGGTAAGTTCAAGTTCGAAAAGGTCCCCGTTGGCGAATATCGCATCAAGGCCCGTCGTTCCAAGTATGTGCTGGGTCAGCAGACTATTGCTACCACCGAAAAGGAACCGAACCTGAACGTGACTTTGTTCGAATATAGCGACCAGGTTAAGCCGGGTATGTACAAGACCGGTACCACCGAAGGTCCTGAAAAGATTGAAAATGAATGGGTAATCTGGTCCGCCACCTGTACCGACGCTTCTGTTGCCGGCTACCGTCTGGTGTTCCCGCAGGATCCCAACGCAGGCAAGGTTCCGGGTAAGGCCGACAAGAAGAAGGGCAAGAAGGATAAGGCTAAGGACAAAATCAAACTCGTTCCGCTGCCGGCACCTCGTGTCATGGACGGCAACCTTGACGTTCTCTACGTGAACGCAAGCTCCGTCACCTCTCCGCTGGTTGCTACCTCCTATCCTGCAGTTGAAGGTGCTGTTGCAGATCACTCCGACTGTAAGGGCTTTGGCGCCGACGAAAAGAACGGTCTCTTTGTAGACAAGGCTAAGGGCACTGCTCTTACTGTTGAATACAAGGCTGAAAACCTTTTCGAAATCAAGTCTAGCCTCCCCAAGGGCAAGCAGATCATCCAGCTGTCTCAGGACGGCAAGACTCTGCAGACTTACTACTTCGAAGTCAAGTAAGGCGAGTGTCGCAGAATCGGCTTAGCTGAAAACTTTAAAAATCCCCGTAGCCATTTAGGTTACGGGGATTTTTTTAAAGCTTGCTGTAGAGGGTTAGCATCCTGCCGCTGCCAAGCGCTGTGCGGATCAGGTGTTTTACGTGGGGCTTCAGCTCGGGGAAGTCCGTTGGATGCAACGCGATGCGTGGAAGCCCGAAGGGCATCTTCATGAAGATGTCGCCAAGATTTACCGTGGGATTGACCGTGAACTTGGGCATCCCCGCAAAACTGATGGCGGGAGATAGATAGCAGTTACCCTTAGGTGTGATGATTCTTGAACGCCCCTCGTAGATCATGCCCGCGGCATTGACCTGGCGGGGTAGATACTTGTTGCTGTACCAGGTTGGGGGAACGAATGCTGCCGGAGGTTCTCCCTCGGCTTGTTCCTGAGTGAACATCAGGCTGTTCCAGGCGCTTAGCCCCTGCTGTAGCATGCGGCTGGATTCAAACTCGCTAAGGCCAGCGAATTCCGCTTCGTTGTGGGTTAGGGCCATGGATAGAAGCCCTCGGTAGCTGCGTCCTTGGCTAAATTCGGCCTTGTGCTTGAATCCGTGTAGGGCAAGCTCGAAGCCTTCCTTTTTTAGCTGAATCAGTGATTCTTGGAATTCGCTTATGCTGTCGCTATTGGCGCCTTCTGTGCTTGGGATGACCAAAACGCTGAACGGACGTCCTGCAAAATCGCACAGTTCGTGCAAGATTGGGGTAACGTACTTGAAGTTCCGTACGCTGAAATCATGGAAGCATAGCAAAAACTTTCGATTCATATTTTGCAAGATAGTTTTTTTGCGGCGAAACCATGGGCCGTGGCCTGTGATTATGGTGAGAAAATCGCTCTCAGTAAAATTGAAAATTTATCCACAAAATTATTACGAAATAACCTACATGTTGTAGTAAAATTGTATTATATTTTAGTTCAAATTAACAATGTAAAAAAGGATTTCATATGAATAAGTTTGAAAAGATTGCCCTGGGTTCCGCTCTCGTGGCTTCCTTTGGTCTCGTTGCTTGCGGCGACGATTCTAGCAGCGGTGCAGGTTCTTTTGATGATTCCAAGTCTTGTAAGGTCATTGACGACGGCAAGACCATCGGCTTTGAATACAGTATGTATGGCGTTGGTATAAAGGAAACCATGACCTTCAATAAGGATGGCTCCATCACCGAATACTTCAAGGAATCTTTGGGAAGTGGTATTTCCAAGGCAGAGCTTGAACTTGCTTGCAAGAAAGTCAAGGAAGATATGGATGGCGAAGAGTTTGATTCCTTCAAGTGCGGTGATGGCGTTATTGAATACAAGGCTACTGAAAAGGATGCTGACGTTAGTAAGGAAGCCATGGAGATGGCTCGCTTTTACGCACAGTCTGAATGCGCCATGTTCAATGGCGAAGATCTGCCTGAAATGCCGGGCTTCTCTAGCGGTGATGATGACGATGAAGATGATGACGATGATGACAAGAAGCTGCCGGGTTCCAGTTCTAAGGAAGATTGTAGCTTTAAGATGGACAGTGACACATGGAGCTATGGCTACTATAACATTGGCTTAGGTGGTGACATGACCAAGACTTACACCATCTCCGGTAATGAATACAAGATTCTCTACACTTATAAGGGTGAAAGCTTGGATGCCCAGTCTACCTCCGGCAAGTTTTCTGATTCCTATACTCGTAAGGATATGTTCAATGAAGCTCAGGATCACTGCTTGACGGTGAATGGCCTGAAGGATAGTTCTGACGACGAAGATGATGACGACGATTATGAATCCCCTGTAGGTTCCGATGATGACGATGATTCTGAAGAGCCGGCTATAGACGATCCGGATAGCCCGCTGGAATCGTCAGACTATACCTGCGATATCCCTGAAGATGGCGACAAGTGGGTTATTTCCTACAAGAATGAAGACATGGTAACCGAAACCGTGTATACGTTTGAAGGCAAGACCATGTTAACGAGCATTAGAGTGATCTCTCCTGTGAGCGATTGCTCCATGTACGAAGATGCAAAGCCTACTGACGGCTCTACATATTCTTGTAAGGATGGCATGCTGACCAAAACGTTTGTCGCTGAAGAAACGGAAGATGTTGATAAGGCTTTCCAGTACAAGATTGTTAAGGCAACCTGTGCAGGCTAATTAAATAATTCCTTGTTGAAAGTCCCTGCGGTTTTCCGTAGGGGCTTTTTGTTTTAGACAAACTTTCTATATTTCATTCTATGATTGAATCTATTATTTTGGGCCTGTTGCAGGGCCTCGCAGAATTTCTCCCCATTTCCAGTTCCGGCCATCTTGTTCTCGGCGAAAAGCTCTTGAACATGAAGGAAGCGGGCATGTTCTTCGACATCATGCTCCACGCAGGAACTTTGCTTTCCATCTTCGTCGTGTTCCGCAAGAAACTTGTGGACATGATTGTAGGCTGCATCCGCCGCGATCCGGTCCAGCTGAAGGAAGCAGGCTACATCGTGCTGGCCTCCATTCCCACGGCCATCATTGGCATCGGCTTCAAGAAACCTCTGGAAAGCCTGTTCGAAAATCCCAAGGCCGTCTGCTGCGCCATGCTGTTTACCGCCACCTTGCTGTTCGTTTCCCAGTGGGGCAAGACCGGCAGCAAGCATCCGGATAACGAAGGCGTCAAGATGAACTGGTGGCGCGCTCTGGTGACGGGCGTTGTGCAGGGTATCGCCTGTATCCCGGGCATCAGCCGTAGCGGTTCTACTATCAGCGGCATGATCTTTTTGGGCGTTAACCGCAAGTACGCCGGCGAATTCAGCTTCCTCATGAGCATTCCCGCCGTCGGTGGCGCCGCCCTCCTGGATTGCATCAAGTGGATCAAGTGCCAGAATCCCGAAACCGTTGCACGTTACGCCATCGAAAAGCCCGAAAAGGCTTTGGCCTGCGCCGACGCTTCGGGCTTTACTCCGGAACTTCTGGTGGGCATGATCGTCGCCTTCATCTTCGGCATTATCGCGTTGAAGTGGCTCATGGCCTTCGTGCAGAAGGGTAAGTTCCACTACTTCAGCTACTACCTGTGGGTTGCTGGTATTCTGGGCCTGATTTTTATTAAGTAGGTTCGAGGCTCGAGGGCCGAGGTTTTAGTGAAAAGGCTGCCATGAAAATGGCGGTCTTTTTTTTTTGTGATGAAAACAGAATTAGTCAAAATTCGTACAGAAAATCAAAAAATATTTGATTATCTGTACTGAAATTGACTATATTTAATGCACGGAAGTCAGTATGGATTTGAAAAACTTCAAAAATATTCCTGTGGATGTTGCTGCGTTGGAGGGGTGCTTTCCCGAGCATAAGGCTCTGAATGGCAAATTGTCCGCTCTCGAAAAGAGCGGTGAACTGATTCGCCTTAAAAAGGGCCTGTATGTGGTCGCTCCCGAAGTCAGCGGGGTTCTGATAGATTTGAATTTGGTTGCGAATCATATCTATGGTCCGTCCTATGTTTCTATGGAAACTGCCCTTGCATATTACGGACTTATTCCGGAGCGAGTGTATCAGGTAAAGTCTATGACCTTGAAACATTCCCGCTATTTTGAAAACTCGTTGGCAAATTTCTTGTACACGCAGGCCGCTCCAGAGTACTATTCCATTGGCTTGAATGTTGTGGTCAAGGATGGTTACGGCTTTTTGATGGCTTCTCCAGAAAAGGCTTTGTGCGATTTGATTGTGAGTACGCCCAATCTTCATCCGCGCTTTAAAAGCGCCATGTACGAATTTTTGGAATCCTATTTGCGATTGGATATGGATGCGTTCTTCAAGATGGATGTTTCTGTAATCAATCAGGTTTTAACCTGCTGCAAAAAGAAGCAGGATGTGGATTTGTTAAGGAGGATGCTTGAATGACAATTTTTGAACAGATGGTTCAGGGCTATGCAATCAATTCTGAAAATGATCGTCGTAACGCCGAGTACGAAGTCATGCAACAGATTGCACTAGCTGGATTGCAACGCGGAGGCTTTTTTGAAAAAGCAGCCTTCTACGGAGGAACTTGTCTTCGCGTATTTCACGGGCTGGAACGATTTAGTGAAGACATGGATTTTTCCTTGGTGAATAAGGACGATGATTTCCATTTTGAAGATTATTTCCCTAGCATAGTGAATGAATTCAAGTCTGCCGGGCTTGATGTAGTAATTGTCAAAAAGCAAAAGAAGAATTTTGGAAAGGTTGAATCGGCCTTCTTGAAGGAAGATACCTCGGTTTATGATTTGAAGTTCAAGTCTACGAAGGGTATCAAGATTAAAATTGAAGTTGACTCGGACCCTCCCTTGAATTTCGAAACGGAATCAAGAATCTCGCTGATGCCCTTCTCCTTTGCAACTCGCTGCTTTACTCTGCCTTGCCTTTTTGCTGGCAAGATGCATGCTCTGATTTTTAGAAATTGGAAGCAGCGCGTCAAGGGCCGTGACTGGTATGATTTTGAGTGGTATGTCAGAAAGGGTGTCGTCCTGGATTTCTCTCATTTTCAAACAAGGTGCAACGAGTTTTCCAAGGTTGAGATGGATAAGGAACTTTTTTCCAAAATGCTTAAGGAAAAGTTAGCTACCACCGATATTAAGATGGTAAAGGCCGATGTTTTGCCTTTTGTAAAGGATCCCAAGTCGTTGGATATTTGGACTAACGATTACTTTGTCCAGTTGGCGGATATGGTGAAGCTTAGGTGAACTTTGGCACGGTTCTTGCAATTATACCTGCGAAAACAAGGGAAAACCACCGGTTTGTTTCATTTTGAAACTTTGAAACGCTCGGTAATGTTTGAAATTTTAACAACAAGAAGGAATGACGGACCTCTCGATTCTTTATATGGCGCGTAGCGCGTGACTATAATCTTTCGTCTCTCGTCTGTAGGGCGTAGCCCGTTCTTTCGTCTAAACTGGAGATATAAAATGGCAACTGAAAAAATGGAGTTCCAGACCGAAGTTCGCGACATGCTGAACCTCATGATCAACTCTCTTTATAGCAACAAGGAAATCTTCCTCCGCGAACTGGTTTCCAACGCTGCTGACGCATTGGACAAGCGTCGTTTCCTTTCTCTCTCTAACGCAGATTTGCTGCCCCAGGGCACCCAGCTCCGCATCGATATCGATGTGAACAAGGATCAGAAGAAGCTGACCATTACCGATAACGGTATCGGCATGAACAAGGAAGACTTGATCAACTGCCTGGGTACCATCGCCCGTTCCGGCACCAAGAATTTTATCAAGAACCTGAAGGACGCCGACAAGGCAAGCGTCGATCTTATCGGTCAGTTCGGTGTGGGTTTCTACTCCATCTTCATGGTGGCAAAGAAGGTTGAAGTCCTGACCCTCAAGGCTGGCGAAACCCAGGGCTACCTGTGGGCTTCCGAAGGCACCGGCGAATTTGAAATTTCCGAATGCCCCCGCAACGAAGTGGGTACCAAGATTACTCTGTACCTGAAGGACGACGAAGATTCCGAAGACTTCACCAGCGAATGGCGCATCAAGGATATCATCAAGAAGTACAGCGGTTTCGTAAACTACGGCATTTACTTCCATCCGGAGCCCACCAAGAACGACAAGGGCGAATTGGAAGTCAAGGACGAAGAAAAGCTGAACGACAAGACCGCTCTTTGGCGCCAGTCCGAAAAGGACGTGAAGGAAGAAGAGTACAAGGAATTCTACAACGTGATTTGCCACGACGGTGGCGAACCTGCCTGCTGGAGCCACAGCCACGCCGAAGGTTCCCTGGAATTCTGGAACCTGGTGTACATTCCTTCCAAGGCTCCCTACAACATTTGGCAGAACGACGCTTTGCACGGCCTGAAGCTCTATGTGAAGAAGACCTTCATCATGGACGACTGCAAGGACTTGCTTCCGCCTTGGCTCCGCTTTGTCCGCGGCGTGGTGGAATCCGAAGACTTGCCGCTGAACGTAAGCCGCGAAATTCTGCAGTCCAACAAGATCGTGACCAACATCCGTAAGCACGTCATCAAGAAAACTCTGGAAGCCTTGCAGAACATGTCCAAGGACGAAGAAAAGTACACTGCCTGGTGGAAGGAGCTGGGCATGGTCCTTAAGGAAGGCTTCTACATGAACTGGGAACATCTTGATGAATTGAAGAAGCTGATTCGCTTCGAAAGCACCAAGACCGAAGAAGGCAAGCTGGTAAGCCTGGAACAGTATGTGGAACGTATGCCCGAAGGCCAGAAGGAAATCTACTACCTCATTGGCGACAAGAATGCGGTAAAGTCCAACCCCATGCTGGAAGCCTTCAAGGCCAAGGGCTACGAAGTGCTTCTCATGAGCGACGGTATCGACGAATTCATGATGTCTTCTCTCACCGAATTCGGCGACAAGAAGTTCCACGACATCTCCCGCGGTGACGTTGACTTCGAAAAGACCGAAGACGAAAAGAAGGCTGAAGAAGCCAACAAGGGTATCTTCAAGGGCCTCTGCGAAAACCTCCAGAAGGTTCTGGACGAAGACATCAAGGAAGTCCGCGTGTCCAGCCGCCTGAAGGATAGCCCCTGCTGCCTCGTGACCAGCGACGATGCCATGAGCGCTCAGATGGAACGTATGATGAAGGCCATGGGCCAGGCTAACGTGCCAAAGTCCAAGCGCATTCTCGAAATCAACCCCACGCACCCCATCTGCGAAATGCTGAAGGCCAAGGCAGAAGCTAAGGAAGATCTGGGTGACTGGCCCAAGGCTCTCTACGGTCAGGCTCTGCTTGCCGAAGGTAGCCCGCTGCCTAACCCGGCTGAGTATGTAGCAGCAATTACAAAGCTGCTGACCGCTGCAGCAAAATAAGACCGTTCGGCCCTAAGCTCGGGAGATGAGCCTACGAATGGTCCTCACTCCCACCTAAAGGTCGCCATGTCCACATAAGCGCTGAGGCGCTAAGTGGCCAAAGGTCGCCTGCGGCGGCTCATAAAGATGAGTCGCCTACGGCTCACGGTAAGACCGTTCGGCCCGATGAAATCAAAAAACTCCTGCGATGTCCTCGCAGGAGTTTTTCATTACCGTGATCTTGTTCTTTGTCGGAGCGTTTCGTGTTACATTTCGGGAATCACGATATTGTAGGATAGCTTACGACCTGCTTCGTCCTTTATCTGGAGTGTGATTGTCTCGCCTGCATCCGGGAGCTTTTCTCCTTCGATAATGATTTCGCGAGGCTCGGAATCGTATTCCGCTGCAATCCACTTTTTGCCGGCGAGGACTGTGATTGCGTTTCCGTCTTCAACACCGTCGTACTTGAACATCAGGGGGATCTTTAGGGCCGGTTGACGAGTTCCGCCAATCATCATTGCGTCCCAATAAGGGAATCCCAGAGCGATTGGTTCCTGGTTATCGATGCTTGCGATGTCGCGTAGTTCGTTGGTGCTGGCGCAGCGTCCCTTTCCCTTGGTCTGCTTGCTGAAAATGAACCAGTTGCGGCTAGTTTCGCCAAGCCAGTAGAGTGGTGCCGGATTTTCCTTGTTTTCTATACAGACGTTCCAGTTCTTCAGCTGCATGCCCTTGGGGTGGAATTCAAAAAAGTCTAGGCTGTCGGTGTGTGTGCGAGTTACAGCGAGAACTCGTTTTGTGGTGTCGTTGGTTATGGGGGCGCCTGTAATCTTTTGGGTAATATTGACATCGCCGATAGAGGTGCTCCAATTAACGTTGGACTGGTTGCCGTTGGCTCCGAATACGGAAATGACTTCGTCAATAGCCTTGCCGTCTCCAGTAGAGGCTGCATCGGCTGTGTAGCGGATTCCTGTCATTTCGGGATAACGTTCGAATATCTTTCCGAGCGGAGTCGCCCTGTTCTCTTGTCTGTAAGCGGAACACAGGTTTTCTGCCAGTACGCTTTCTCCCTTGAGAACAGAGAACTTCATGCCGGATTCGCAGCGGAACAGGTCTAGCATGGGACGGCTGAGGAAGGTGAATACGGGGGAGGTTTGCACCTTGGTTAAGGGGAATGATTTGTTGCCCGTACATTTGTTGCGGAACGTGAATTTCTTTGTTGTCACGTTGCCGGCAAAGTCTTCTACTTCCAAAGTGTAATTTGAAATCGGGGCAATTTTTGTGTTGATGAAATGCCAATCACCGGCAGTGTCGGCTTCCTCGGCCCACAGCAGCTGATCCCGGATCTGAAGCATCTTGCTGAAGCGCAGGGTGTCCATTCTTTCTTCAAAGATCTTGTCGTCGTAACGCCACATGGATATACGGCGAACTGACATGGGATTGTCCTTTGGAGTGCGGCTGTAGTCAACGATTTTGACAGCCAGGTTCACGTTGAACTCGTTCTTTACCGGAGAAACTATGCAACCTTTATCAATTGCTTCGGCAGAGGTGAGGGACAGTTCGTTGCCCTGCCACAAAGCGGCGCCAAGGACTTGCGGTGCGATAGTGTCTGAAGCGTCGGTGTCAAATATGCGCGGGTTTACAACGCGGTCGTTATCCAGACGAACTTCTAGATGCAGGTGGGGGTTACCGATTCCGCTGCTACCGGCGTATGTCAGGGTATCTCCTTTTTTAAAGGCTCTGCCGGGTTTGACTGTAACGTCGTTTTTCTTGGTGGCGTATTGCTGCTTTGCTATGGCATCATCCAGGTCGCCAAAGCTGCTCTGATGGGCGAAAACCCACGTTTTGCCGCTTTTCCCCTGGTAGAACATAACTTTGCCGTAGCCAAAGGGGGAAACTCGCAGTTCTTTTACCTTGCCGTCTTCGGGAGCGAAGATTGGCCAGCCTTCTTCCATGTTGGTGGAGTAATCAAGGCCTGCGTGGTAACGAGTTCCGCGATTTTCTCCAAACGAGGATGTTAAATAGGCTTCCTTGCCGAAGGGCTGGTATTTTTCGGTGGCTTTTTGTGTGTTTAATTCTTGTTGTTCTTTTTCGCTAGCCTTTGCTGCAGCGCCTCCAAAATCCGCTTCGTTTACGGTGCCGCCATTTTTAGCCTTGATGCAATCTTCGTAGGCGAAGGCGTCCATTGTTTCTTCGCTGCATTCTTCGGCAATGGAAATCGAAGGGAAAGCCAGTGCTGCTGCAATGATACCGTGGGTAAGAGATAGCTTGAGTTTATTCATAAGTTGAACCTTGATTGTGCACCAAAATCGCCACATGCCAAAATATTTTGCAGGACGAAAGATACAAAAATGTTACATCAAGTTCAATGAGAACTGTACGACTCACTTTGGGAAATGAGAGTGAGTAGAAAAACTTCACAAAAAAAAAGGCCCGCCTTTAAGCGAGCCTTTTCTAGTGGAGCTAAGGAGAGTCGAACTCCTGACCTCCTGCATGCCATGCAGGCGCTCTACCAACTGAGCTATAACCCCGAGGGTGACCCAAATATTGAAAATTGTTTGGAATCTGTCAAGGGGGAAAATAAAAAATCTGGGATTTTTTTGCAATTGTGAATTATGAATTACGAATTATGAGAAAAAACAATAGGTGAAAGCGAAAAAAAACGCAGGTTTTACCCTGCGTTCCTTTGGCATGTTCTTGAATAGCTCACGGCTCAAAGCTCGGAGCTCATGGCTATTAAGCCTTTTCGATCTTCACGGATTCGATGATCACGTCTTCGTAGGGTGCATCGCGACGGTCGGTCTTTACGCCTGCGATTTCATCCAGAACTTCGAAGCCTTCGTAGAGCTGACCGAAAACGGAGTAACCTTCAGCAGGGCCGCCGTTTGCCGGATGGTCCAGGAAGTGCACGTCTTCGCCGTGGACGATGAAGAACTGGGAACCGATGGAGTGGGGCATCATGGTCTTTGCCCAGCTGAGGGCGCCGCGCATGTGGGTGAGGCACGGATCGTACTTGTCGCCGATGGTGGTGCCCGGGCCGCCTGCAGCGTGACCACCGGTACCGTTACGGTTGGTGAAGTCGCCACCCTGGATCATGAAGCCAGAAATGATGCGGTGGAACGGTGCGCCATCGTACTTGCCCTGCTTGGCCAGTTCGATAAAGTTGGTTGCGCATTCGCCGACGCGTTCTTCGAAAAGACGCAGCTTCATCACGCCGTGGTTGGTGGTCATAATGGCGATGGTTTCGCCTGCCTGGGGCTTGTCCAGCTGATTAAAAGGCATGGAATATCTCCTGATGGGTTATTGTTTTGGAACCCTCAAACGTCATTGCGAGCCGCAGGCGCGGCAATCCAGACCGAAATCGGGTCTCCAAGGTTGTTCTTTCGCAATATAAATAAAAAATTTTGTGGAATTGCCGAAAATTTGCCCTATTTTCAAAATTCACTTGACATTGTTTTTTTTTGTTTACATTTGCGTGTAAGCAAATAAAAAGATGAGGCTTGCATGGCTTATCAAATTGAATGCGTTGTTCAAGAAGTTGGTTTGGCGGTTAATGGCTGTGTTTCTGCTCTTAAAATCAAGGGAACCGAAGGCTACCTGTTAAAACAGGGTGGCGAAGAGTATAATGTGTTTTGCCCCATTTCGGGTGATGAAAAAATTGAGAGCGGAGAACAGACTGTTTTATTGAACGCGAAGGATGTCTTGAATTTTAAGACGGCAATTTGTTACGGAATTGCGCAAATGCTCATTCAGGCGAAAACTTCTAACACGAAAGTGCGCTTGAAATTTGATGAAAAAGATGATTCTAAAATCGTTTGTGAAAAATTGAATCTTTCTTTGACCTCCATCGTCTTAATCTAGTCTTATGAGTCAGCCTTCTACATGGTCTGAGACCCTCGTGTTTATTGGTGCCGGAGCCACGGCCTTGCTTGGCATGCCCCAAACCAGTGAACAAACAAAATTTTTTCGAGAATTATCAAAATTCGGTGGTCGTAAGAGCCTGGCGAATTTCACGAATGATTTTGCGCAAAACGACCTGAATCGTCTTGAAGATTTTCTTATTCTGCTTGGTGACGACAAAACTGACGAAGATTGCTGGCTAGAAATTACAGATGGTGAACTGGCCGCAGCACGCAGGGCCTATGGTTCCGCAGGTGTAACTCCATCAGACGAAATCCTGAAAAAACGGATTCTGGAGCTTCGCCATTCCTATGACTGGCTGGCCCTTAAGCAGATTATTTCCATTTGCCCTCATGACAAGGAAAACGATAACCTGATTCGTGATGTCTATACCCTGCTCGATAAAAAGATGAATGCCAAGCAGGGAATCAAGGTTCGTGCAGCGATCGGCGATAAGGATGAAATTGTCATAGACTACAGCAGACTCAAGGGTGCGTACGCCTGCGTTATCTGCTTTACGGTAATCCTTTTTGCAAAATCCTGGAAAAACTTGGCAGAAGGCAAAAATGCAGAGATGTTTTCTAGCTACAAAAGGTTTGCAGAAACATTCGCTCGTCTGATGCAAAAGGAAAGCTTTGCCTTTGCCGAAAAATACCCGGACCTGACAAGCCGCGAATTTTACCAGTTCAGCACCTCTTTTGTCTCCTTCAATTTCGAAACCGTATTCATGTGGCTCCTGTTCAATGCGAACCGCGAAGTGAACCATTTTGATAAGTATTTGAAGACGGCGCAAAAGGTGGAGCAGTGGCTGGATTTTGGATTCCAGACCAAGAGCCGTAAAATTTCAAGTAAACCAGAAGATCGAAAGCCCGAAAAGTTTTCCTATTCCTATGACGAAGTTGTTGCCTTTAGGCAGAATGAATGCAAGGCTTCCGGGTCTCCTGTTGGGCGTATCGGCAAGTTCTTTTTTGCCCACGGCAGTTCCAACTGGCGTGAATGCCCCGCCTGTGGGCGTATGATGTATTACCTTGGCGACGAATGGGGCTATGGCTCAAAGCATTTGAACCCGCCTTTGCCTGTGCCGTTATTTGAAAACGATAATTTTAACCGCACAGAAAACGAAAAACGCTGGTGTAACGAATCCTTGCAATCGGATGCCCTGGAGTGTGTTTCCTGTGGGGCAAAGACATTCGCCAGTAATTCGCCCATGATTATGCAGACCATGATCAAGGGAACGCCGACATCGTTCCTTGAAGAAGTCCAGCGCGAAGTTCGCGTAGGACTTGAAAAATGCAGGCATGTGGTTTTGCTGGGGTACTCCTTGCCTGTGGATGATGTTGTGTGGATACAGACTTTTACTGAGGCTATTCGTTGCCGAAAAAATACCGAAGAACAGGCGTACTGCAGCGTGGTTGTGGGGTATAAAGGTGAAAAACGATGGATGTATGGCGAAGAACTGAAACGTTATGCAGGAGCCCATCGTTACGAAAAGGAAGCCGATGCGTATGGGGCTAAGGCTATAGAAAGTGCAATATCCATTTTCGGTGCCGAGAATGTACGTGCGTACTGCGGTGGAATCCCTCAGGTCTGGGGTGACGCAACCGAAAATGAATTGAAGGAAATTCTCTATCCACAGAGCTGGAATGCGAATATGTGGAAGGGAACGAGATTGGAAAAATAAAAGGTGAAAGTCATGACAACAACCAAAGAAAAGCATTCCTTCAATTTTGTTGGAGGAGATAAACTTAGTAGTATGGGGGCGACATGGTTTGTCCTGTACCATTACTATAAAACATCAGATTCTTCCTATGATAAGTGGAAGGAAAAAAAAGAAAACAGTGCAAAGATTCGACTGAACACTTATGAAAAAGAAGTTGGAAAAAGACTCTCTGATTACGGAAAAGAGAGCGAGTGTGCAATGGAATTTGGAGATTGTAGCATTGTAGAATATTGGCTTGAAAAAATACAAGAAATGGATGACTGTAATTTGGACAAGTCTAATTTCAATGTAACCCCAAAGGAAGTGAAAAGGCTTTGTTCTTTAATGCTTTCGCAAATGCGATATAGTATTGAATGTGTCGTGAAAACGATGTCTATGGGGCTAAAGTTTGAGTTTGAAATTCAGGGCTGTGAAAATTATTTGCATAGAATCACTGAGAAAAATAATGAACGTTGTTTGAATTACTTTGTGAAAGGTGACAAAACATCAGCTCTTATGCTTGATTCAAAAACGAAATTCGTTCTAGATCAAGAATCTCCACTAGTCAAAATGATCGTTGCTGGTTTTGAAAGTAACCGAAAGATTGAAATGACCTTTAGAGGTGCCGCTTTCAAAAATGTATTGTATAGCAAATTGTTCGGTGAATTTGTGAATGTAGATGAACTCGTTTGCGAAGTTAAACTGTATTAAGGAAATGGCAAAAGTCCTTAAATCTAAACGGAGAAAAAAGAAATGATTATGGGAAAAATTCTCGTGACCGTAGGTTTGTTGGTTGTATGTTCTATGGCGGGAACCCTTAAAGATTCCCGTGATGGTCAAACCTACAAGACCGTGCAGATTGGCAACCAGGTCTGGATGGCCGAAAATTTGAATTATAAGACCAGTGGGAGCGCGTGCTATGACAACGAGGAAAGCAATTGCGAAAAGTACGGGCGCCTGTACACCTGGGAATCTGCGAAAAAGGCGTGCCCTGCAGGATGGCACTTGCCTAGCAAGGAGGAGTTTGAAAGACTCCTGTATATTGTGGGAGGAGCCTCTGATGAAATAACGTCAATAAATCTACGCGCACGCAGTTGGAAATTTGGGTCGGAAATGTTCGGCTTTTCGGCTCTCCCTGCTGGCAGCTACAACAGCCGCTACAAGGAGTTCGGCCTTTTGGGCTTCAGCACCTACATTTGGTCTTCTACGGAGGAAAATAGCGACTACGCCTACAGCCTGTACGTCGAAGCCTCCTTCGCGGACGTCGGCGGCAAAAACATGGACGGCGGAGGCTCTGTTCGTTGTCTCCAGGACTCAGAGGCGCAGCCACCGAGCGGAACTTTAAAGGATTCCCGTGATGGTCAAACCTACAAGACCATGCAAATCTTTGGCCGGGTTTGGATGGCTGAGAATCTGAATTATAAGACCAGTGAGAGCGAGTGCTATGACAACAAGGAAAGCAATTGCAAAAAGTATGGGCGCCTGTACACCTGGGAATCTGCGAAAAAGGCGTGCCCTGCAGGATGGCGCTTGCCTAGCCACTGGGAGTTTAAAATACTCCGGGATAATGCGGGAGGAGCCTCTGATGAAATAAAGTCAATAAATCTACGCGCACGCAGTTGGAGAAATGGGGCGGACAAGTTCGGCTTTTCGGCTCTCCCTGCTGGCTACTACGACAGCAACGACAAGAAGTTCGACAATTTGGGCAACGTCGCCATCTTTTGGTCTTCTACTACGGAGGTCGATTTCGGCGCCTCCCTCCTGGGCATCGACGTCGGCCGCCCGTTCCAAGGCTTCAGCGACAGGGACCGCGGACACTCTGTTCGTTGTCTCCAGGACTAAAGCGATTGCGCCCTCTAACTAAGGAAGCGCACTGTGCTATCTTAGCCAAGGCCTAGCGAAGTAAAGCCTTGAAACTATCAAGAAGAGCTACGCAGCGATGCTGCGAAAGTTCTTCTTGGTGAAAAATTATGGTTATAAATATTGCTTATAGACGAATTTTACACCATGGAATGCAATAATGAGTCAAGTATACACTTGATTCGTGACCGCAAGTTTTTCCAGACTTGTGAAAGGTCTGCTTTTCGTTTTGTAAAATTTCTTCGAGAATACAAGGTTCACCATAAGTTCGTCAAGAAAATCGGTGCTGATGTCGTGTATCTTGGATTCCCTGATTCCGTTCTTGAAAGCTTGAGGGCTGAGACTCAAGATGCTGGTTACGAGCGGAAAATCATTTCCGACGATCAGCATATAGAAATCAGTGGCTTGCCAAAATTAGAATCGTACGATGCCTGGAAAACCGGTATTGTGCGGTATGTGGACAATGTCTCCACGAACGTTTCAAAGACTTCTTCAATTGAGGAAATAGGCTTTCCCTCGAAAAAACGCTTTGTCATTTATCGTGTGTTTTATGACCTCACATTGTACCTTTGTCGTTTAACCAGCAAGTTCCATCGAAATTTTAAGTTCGGCCTGGGTGATAAACTTCGTGAGGATTGTGTCCTTTACTTGACGGATATGCAATGCATCGTCCAATCAAAAAAGTCCTTTGAAAGGAGTGTGTTTGAAGAGTTTCTCGTGTCTATGCAAATCCGGTTGCGTTTGCTTCTGGATTTAAAGCAGGTCACCGAAAAGCAGTGGTTTTTTGTAAATCAGACTATAGGTAACCTCTAAAAATTCGCCTGTGGTAAAATTTATTTAAGGAGTCAATAAATATGAATATTGAAATTAGTGTGAAAAAAATTCTCGTGACCGTAGTCTTGTTGGTTGCATGTTCCATGGCAGGCACCCTTAAGGATTCCCGCAATGGTAAGACATACAAGACCGTAAAGCTCGGTAAACAGACTTGGATGGCTGAAAACTTGAATTACAAGACAAAAGGTAGCATGTGCTACGATAACAAGGAAGGCAATTGCAAAGAATATGGTCGCCTGTACACCTGGGAGGCTACAATAAATGCTTGCCCCAGTGGCTGGCACTTGCCTAGCAAGGAGGAGTTTGATGCTTTTCTAGAGATGGTTAAGTTGCGCACTGAACAAATTGTGGCCCAGAAGAAATTGAATGCAGAACCGTTGAAAGAAGGCGAAGACAAGTTCTACAATCACTTACGTGTTTCTAGCTGGACAAATGGTTTTGACTCATTCGGCTTTTCTGCTCTCCCTGCTGGCGACTACTACAGCAATTTAAAGAGTTTCAACTCTTTGGGCGATAACACCTACTTTTGGTCTTCTACGGAGGACAATAGTAACAACGCCTACTTCCTGCGCATCAGCGGCGGCCTCGCGAAAGTCTACCGCAGTGCCGCGGGCGTCCTCGACGGCGGCAAGAATGACGGCTACTCGGTTCGTTGTCTCCAGGACTAAAGCGATAGCGAGTGACGCATAGACAAACTTGTTTGTCTGTATGTCCGAGCATGAGCGTAGGCGCCTTGGAACCCTCTAACTAGAGGCGCGTAGCGCCACCATAGCCAAGGCTTAGCGAAGCAACGCCTTGAAACAATCGCCCCAGGGTTCGATTCCCTGGGGCGTTTTCTATAAGCACATGGTCATGTACGGGGGGATGCAAATGATTCCGTCTTTCCTTTTGGAAAACGCCTTCGGATGGATGATGTAGCATTGCCCGATTCGCGTTCCGAATTTCTTTTTGAAATCAAGTAGAGATGTGGTTGTGTAATTTTTCGAGGACATAACTTCTGCCAATTCGACGCGCACCATCTATCAGCATAGTGCGCAGAGTAAAATATATAAAAATATACAATAGTGCGCAAAGTATTTTGTGCATAAATCACTTCATCAACGCGCCAATTCCGTAAAGGGGAATGTTCAATACTTTCTCGTTATCGCGGAACGGCTGCGTTTTTTCACCCCATCTCCAGGACTTTCGCTCGGTCCTTCACCTGCGCCTTGAACTGCGCTTTTCCCTGCTCGCTTAAATAACTTCGGTCAATCATTGCGTCCATTTCCATTAGATGGCTGCAAGTTTCTGCAATGAAGCGTTCTGCCCGGATTTCCTTGATGCCGATGCGGCGGGCCAGTTCCATAAAATCTGGCTTGCCGTAGAATCCGTTGACCTTGAAAAATTCGGTTTCAAAGTCATCCACAAAAAGTTCCAACGCGGTTCGGCCAAGCTCTTGAACGTGCAATGATGTGTTCAGCAAATCGTAGGCGGGAGTCAGTTTGTAAACCCCATCCGCATTTGGGGAATAGATGGAAAAATTCTTGACGTGGGCGTCGCCGTTACAGACCAGATAGTTGAACAGAATCAGCCTGAAGTATTTTTCCACATCGGTAGGGTAGGTGCTTACATATCGCTTCATCAGGTCGGCAATTTGCTGGTAGCTGAAATCGTACTTGTA
This sequence comes from Fibrobacter sp., assembly GCA_024398965.1. Lineage (NCBI taxonomy): Bacteria > Pseudomonadati > Fibrobacterota > Fibrobacteria > Fibrobacterales > Fibrobacteraceae > Fibrobacter > Fibrobacter sp. The sequence goes on from JAKSIF010000026.1 coordinate 33,614, forward strand.
GTTGGAACCATTTTCGCCCGGGGTGAGGCCTGCCACCTGGGCGAAGTCTTCCTGGCAGATCCTGTTGCCGTCGGGTAGAACATCGAATCGCTTGGTGATGTAGGCGGGTGTGCCGTCTTTAAGATAAACTAGCGCATTGTCTGCTGCGTCGATCTTGAAAATCTGCCTGGCCATCTGCATGGTCAGGTGTTCGTTGGCGGGCATGTCTTTTGTGTTGTCGAACAGCCCTTCTACCGCGGGCTTTAAGATGAAGGTGCCGCCATTTTCGGTAGGTTCCAGCCGGCCTTCGTTCACCATTAGCGAAAACTTGGGCTGCGCGCCAGAAATGGAAATTCTGCGAATGGAACCGTTTTTGGACTTGATTTCGGGTAAGGAAAATTCCAGCGTGGCGTTAAACTTCTTTATGCCAAAGAGCCGCTTGGCGCAGGCAGGGCAAAAATCCCGCGGTGTCTCCTTGAGACAGCTGTGGCAACGGTTCTGCATCATGGGGGATGCGCTTGTCATACGTCCTCCATCACGGTGATGGCGCCGATGGTTTCCTTTCCTGCAAGTTTCAGTAACAGCCTGTAGGAATCCCTGGGGTCAATCTTCAGGGACATACAGAAAAGTTTGCGGTTTTCTCCCTCGGGCAGCAAACCTTCAAAAAATGGGAAAAGTTCCTTGGACTTGTAAGGCTCCTGTCGCTTAGACAATGTTAATGCAATGGCAGGGCGCCTAGACGCAAGGTAGATTTCATCGTAGGTAAAAATGAACCCGTCCCTAGTCTTGGTCAAGGTTCCGGCCAAGAAGCCGTTGTAAAACACCGATGCTTGCCTAGCCATTGACGACTCTCTCGGTTAAAGAAAGTTTCAATCCCAGCTGTTCCGCAAGCTTGCAAAGTACCTCGATGGACGGGTTTGCGCCGCCGTTTTCGATGGCGTTGATGGTCCGCAGTGAAACTCCGGACATTTCCGAAAGATCCCTTTGGCTTAATCCAAGGGACTCCCGCCGTCTTTGTAGATTTTCAAAAATTTCATCCATAAAGTGCAATATATTGCTTAATTAAGTTGTAAAATACAAAAATGCACTGGCTTTGTCAATGAATGTGCAATATGTTGCGTGTTGTTGGTACAAAAGTTGTTTTGTTAAATCAATCCAGCCATATATAGCGGCAGGTGCAAAATTTCTGCGTAGTCCGTTTTGCGGACTTCAAGATCCTTGGTGTACAGGATATAGGGGGGAGTCAGGTTCTTGTGGAACTTGCCCCAGAACTTGTCCAGGGAAACATGCTGCTTGTAACTGCCGGACTTGACCTCGATGGGGCAGATCTTTTCCTTGAGACCAATTTGGGCTCTAAGTAGAAAATCAATTTCGATGTTGTTTTTCTTGTTTGCTGAATCTGACCTGGAATAGAAATAAAGCTTGTGCCCGCTTGCTCGCAGCATTTGTGCAACGATATTTTCCATGATCATTCCTTCGTTAATATCAAGTTTGTCGAAAAGAATTGCCCTATATAACTCGTTGCTCGTAAAAGATTTGTCCATAAAAGTTTGTGTTACAAGCAAACCTGTATCTGCCATGTAGCATTTTTGGGTTGCCACATCAGCACTTAAGGCAAGACCTACATTGGGGTCTGTTGCGTTGAAACAGGGATTGATGACCATAGCCTCGTTGAGCCATGTAAAGGAATTTTCGTAGGAACGAAATCTCGCGTTTTTATCGATGGTGGAGAACTTGTAGCGCTTTTCTTTACGAGACAGTTGCGCGGGAATTTTATCTATTAGGGATAAAACTTTTGCCTCATGACCTTTTGCAAATTTGGTGACATCGTTTCGGTATAGTTTTAGAATGTCTCGTTTGACCCGGTCTGCCTTTGCAAAGTCATGATTTTCCATGTATTCGTTGACTGCTTGGGGCATACCGCCTACTAACATATATTCCCGAAAACGGTTCAGCATCTTTCGGTGAAGTGCTGGCCCAAGCGGCATTCGTTTTTCCAGGCACATCTTTAGGAATGGGTAGCTGACTTCGTCGTCCTCCGCCCATAGAAATTCCTCAAAAGTCAGAGGAAGAAGGTCAATGCTTTCTTCTTCCGAAGGAATAAGGATGTCCTTTACGTTTTGACGTAATGAAATCAAGGATCCACTTTCGATGTAATCGAAGCGTCCGTCGGCAACAAGGTACTTTATTAGTTGTCTTGCCCTCGGGTAAAGCTGGACTTCGTCAAAAATAATGAGGGATTCCCTTTTGTAGAGGGGGGTCTTGCGGAAGGACGATAATTTTGCAAAGAAAATGTCAAATTCGCTGGACTCGTTTTCAAAAAGTTCTTTGATTTCTTTGGCTATGTTTCCGAAATCGAGAAAAATATGGCTTCGGTACTCGTTTTTAGCGAATTCCTTGATCAAAAAAGTCTTCCCGACGCGCCTTGCTCCGTTAATTAGTAGGGCTGTTGTTCCCTTGCGCTGATTTTTCCACTCTAGAAGCCGATAATAGGCGGATCTTTTAAGCATCTTAAATTTCTCCTAACACGAAAGTGCTGATATAATATAGCAATATTTGCACGAAAGTGCTGATATAATTGAGTGAAATATGCACAAAAATGCAAGTATAAATTTAAGTGAATCTACACAAAGTGCAGGTATGATTGCATACGCCTTGTCTAGGAGTGCTTTTATCCCTACTTTCTCTTATAAAACCCGCCAAAACCTCCCGAAAATGCTAATTTCATGAAAAAGTAACCTCAAAGTGAGGTAAAAAATTATGAATGACAACTGCAAGATTATTCGTGAACTGCTGTCGGCCCAGGCCATGGAATTTGCCCTGGACGAGATGGCTGCAAAGATCGCAAAAATCCATCCTTCCGCAAACGACCTGGTCATCCTCGGTATGGCTAGCCGCGGTATCCCTTTGGCAAAGAAGCTGAAGGAACGCTTGGACGCAAAGTTCGGCGGCTCCGTGGAATTCGGAAGTTTGGATGCAACATTCTACCGCGACGATTTCCATTACCGCAAGCACGTTTCCACCGAGATGCGCATTACTGAAATGCCTGCCTCCGTAGAAGGCAAGACCGTAATTCTGGTGGACGACGTTCTTTATACGGGTCGCTCCACTCTGGCTGCCATGCGCGCCATTCTGGACCTTGGCCGCCCGGCTGCCATTCGCCTTTGCGTTCTCGTGGACCGCGGTCATCGCGAACTTCCCATTGCTCCTGACTGTGTGGGCTTCTCCGTAGAGACCGCCCAGAATCAGGAAGTCCGCGTGAAGATTGAACCTATTGATCAAGAAAATTCTGTTACTCTCGTAGAAGTGGAGGCTTAAAGTGAGCGCTTTGCAAATCAAGCATTTGTTCGGGCTCCAGGGCGTGTCCAAGCAGGACATCCGCACTATTTTGGACCATGCAAAACAGTTCCGTGAAATTCTGGAACGCCCGGTAAAGAAGGTTCCTAGCCTTCGCGGCATGACCGTGGTGAACCTGTTCTTCGAAAACAGCACCCGTACCCGCACCAGTTTTGAACTGGCAGAAAAGCGCCTCTCCGCAGACACCGTGAACTTCACTACCGCAAGTTCCAGCGTGAAGAAGGGCGAGACTCTGGTGGATACCCTCCGCAACATCGAGTCCATGAAGATTGATATCGTGGTTGTCCGCCACAAGGGAACAGGCGTTCCCAAGTTCCTGGCTGAACACAGCAACGCCATCGTGGTGAACGCTGGCGACGGCGCCCACGAACATCCTACCCAGGGTCTTCTGGACATGCTCACCATTGAAGAAAAGCTTGGCACTCTCGAAGGCAAGAAGGTGGCAATCATCGGTGACATCCGCCATAGCCGCGTGGCCCGCTCTAACATCTGGGGCATGACCACCATGGGCGCTCACGTGACCCTCTGCGGCCCCAGCACCCTGGTTCCCCGCAATACCGAACTGCTGCAGTATCCCGAACTGGCGGGCTCCGTCAGCTGGGAAACCGATGTAAAGAAGGCTGTTGCCGACGCCGATGCCGTTATCGCTCTTCGCTTGCAGAACGAACGTATGGACGACGCGCTTCTCCCCAGCACCCGCGAATACCGCAACTTCTTTGGCATTACCGAAGAGGTGCTTGCTTGCTGCAAGGACAAGGTGATTATCATGCATCCGGGTCCCATTAACCGCGGTGTGGAACTGGATTCCGATATCGCCGACGGTGAACATTCCGTTATTCTCGATCAGGTGACCAACGGCGTCGCTGTCCGTATGGCTGTTCTCTTCCTTTTGGCTGGAGGTCGT
>JAKSIF010000027.1 GCA_024398965.1 Fibrobacter sp.
AGCGGACTCATAACCCGCCGGTCCTCGGTTCAAGCCCGAGAGGCTCCATTGAAAAAGACAGGTCGTAAGGCCTGTCTTTTTCATATGCAATTTTTACGTGTAAAGGGAGTGACGTAGCCCTTTCTCTATGCTCCCATTTCGCCAAGGATCAGCAGGTACTTGCTGATGGTGCGGCACCACTCATAATGGAAACCGCTGTAGGCGTTGACCACGCACTTGTCCCAGTCGGCGACTTCGGTCTCGTAAACGTTCACTGCATCCTTGACGCTGTTCAGCATCAGGTAGGGTGCGTTGGCGTCGTCTACCAGGAAGGCGTTTGCCTCGCCGGCAGTTTCGAGAGAATAGTTTGTAAGCATGGAGGACACGCCCACCGCACGGCCGGTGAGGGGCAGGGTTCCTGCTGCCATGGCTTTGAGAATGATGGAGGACGATGGCTCGCGGAGGCTTGCGGCAAACAGCAGGTCGGAACCAGCCAGTGTGTCGCGAAGTTGTTCAGGGCCGTCCTTCTTTTCGTCTTCCAGATTCTGCAGGTACATGACGTCTGGATACTGCTGGGCGAAGTCTTTGTAGTATTCCCAGTCGCTGACATCCCTTGCGGAGACGCTGACGATGATGAAGACGTTGAGGTGTGCCACATCGGAAAGAATAGTGGCCAAGGTTTCGGAAGTGTTGCCTGCTTCAGAATCCAGGTGGACGTAGACGACCATCTTGTTCTTGAAGTCGACACCGAGCTTTTGCTGGAGGGCAGCCTTTGCCTTGCGCTTTGCCTCCTTGATGGGGAGGTTCTCTTTTCGGTTGAAGTCCCATACCTGGTAGCTTACGCCAAACTGCACGCCGATAAGCTTGTCGGCGTTGCGGTTGAGGAAACCGCTGAGGCCACCGGGAAGGTTGGTGTTCAGCATGGCGTCGCGGTAGCCCGGAGACGGGAACAGCACCTTGGTTGCGTAGAGAATGCCGGCTTTCAGCAGGCTTACCTTGCCCCAGAATTCGTAGCCGTCCATGTTGTAGTCTTCGCGGGGAAGGCCGATCTTCTCGATTTCGCTGGACTGAACGTGGAAATCGTAGGTGATGTTATGGACGTTGAAGAAGAAGGGTATGCCCTTGGCGTAGTCTGCATAGACCGTTTTGGCCAGGGCGCCAACCAGCGCTCCGCCCCACTCGTGGGCAAGGATGGACTGGCACTCGAAGCCGCTGGCTTCGGCATAAGACAGTGCGGCAGACGCAAGGAATGCAAACCTGATGTGGTTGTCGGTATAGGGGACGTCGTCAGGGGGGCCGTAGACGTCGGGTCTGCCGAAATATTCTTCGTTGAAAATGTAGGTGTGGAGGGGGTCCTTTTCGGAGGTCCAGATTTCGTAAGTCTTTCCCTGAAGCTTTTCGGTACCCTGGAAGACGCACTTGTAGCTGTCGATGTCTACCATGAGCTCCTTGAACAAGGGGGAGCAGGTCAGCACCTTAACCCCGGCGCTAGCAAATGCGTCGGTCATGCGGTTCACCGCAGTGGCCAGGGGACTGGTGTGTTTCCAGTTGCCTGCTTCGGGGCTTACGACAAGGATGTTCATTCCTAAAACCATCTCCAAAAGAAAATTTTACCTACAGTAGCAAGTATGTTACAAATTTATTTATTTATTTTTATGTTGTAAGGTCTAGCATCCAATTTAGCGGATAAAAGGCCGTCTAAGTTGGACGAACGTAAGTTTTTAACATAAACGCCGAAGGAATCAAAAATGAAGAAAATCTTTCTTGCATCCCTGGCTGCAGCTGTCGCTTTCTCGATGGTTGGCTGCAAGGGCACCAATGAAAAGCGTGGTGACGAACATCTTAAGGAAGGTCGTTATCGCAATGCAATCAACTCCTACCTGGAAGCAAAGAAGAAGGGTAGCATGTCTGATGAATTCTACGATAACTTTACCCTCGCACTGGTCCGTGCTGCTGAAGTAGAAGCCAAGAAGGATCTGAGCAGCGACTTGATCAACGGCTACTTTGACAAGGCTGGCGTGAACATGCCCGATGTCAAGAGCAACGAAGTTATCGAAGAATACGTAACCAAGATGGCTACCATCGGTAAGCAGCAGGCAACCCAGGAAGGTGTCGACTTCAATACTGTCATCAACGCATTTGCCAAGATTGATACTGCCTTGGTTTATGCCAAGTCCAAGGGTATTGGCGAAGGTGCCGTAAAGACCCTGCGTCTCGAAGCTGAAAATGCCGTGGTTGCAAAGAGCATTCCCGAAATCAAGGACGAATCCGATCCTGTTGTTGCAGAATTCGGTCTCCTCCGCCTCGAATACGTTGCACCTGAAAATGCCGAAGTCAAGGCTGCTCTTAACAAGAACCGCAAGACCACTCGCGGCTACTTCCTGATCTTTGGCGAAAACATCGCCGATGCAGCAGGCAAGCGCTTTGTGGACAAGTGGGGCTACGTCATGGCCCTGCCGACCATCAAGATGGCTCCGGGCTCTCTCTCTGGCGAACTCCAGTTCTGGGCTTCTACCGGTAACAACACCGAACTGAACCCGGATGGCATCAAGCTGGTTTCTACCGATGGCAAGGAAGTTGTTGCCAAGGTTAGCGGCGGCTGGTGCGAAGCTGAAGTCCTGGTCGGCAAGAAGGGTCAGGAAAAGATCGAAAAGAAGAAGCAGGCTATCAAGAAGGGCCAGAAGGGCAAGTTGATGAACGAATTCCAGTGCTCTGTGAACGTCAGCTTCTCTTACGACAAGTCCTTCGTTCCTGACTACATCGAATATAAGGATGAATTCGGTATCGGCCGTAAGTTCCTTGGTCAGTAAGAGACCGCTCGCTTTTCGTCTAGAGAAGAACATACGACTTCGCTCGCTGCTTCACAGGATGAGAGTGCGTACTTGAAAGAGTTTTCAAAATAAAAAAGCCTCGGTGAAAACCGGGGCTTTTTTTACTTGGGAAGTTTTGGCGACTTTGGCTCGCGGATTTTTGAAAGAATCCAAAGAAGCACGCAGGCTGCAACGGGAGCGAGAACGTTCCAGGGCTCATGGTAGCGGATGTCTCCGGGTATGGCGAACCATAGGTAGAGAAGAACGATGTGTGCCGTGTAGACGTCGAGGCTGTGTCTTCCAATGACGTTGGTCACCTTGAAATCCAGGGCCGCTGGCCATTTGCGGACAATGCCTGCAATGAGTAAAACGAAAACGAAAAAGTTTGCTGCACGCAGGGGGCCAACGAACTGCTTGTCGGTCATGAATCCGGAGGGCAGTTCCAATGGGATGAACTGATGCGACCAGAGGAAGCAGAAGACGAACGGTATCAGGAACCAGGGGGTGATTCTTGTTACCAGCTGGCGATTGGCGTCGCTTGTACGCTTCCACCAGGCGGCGACTGCTGCTCCTGTGAAGTAGATGAACTGCCAGGAGAAGGGGCGGAAGTCCCCGTGGCTAACCCATTTGGGAAACAGTTCGTGTACCGTGGAATCAATGGAGCCGGTGAGGGCTATGGCCCAGAGTACGAGACTTGGAAGCCACAACAACAGAATCTGAATTTTTGTCTTTGCCTTGACGAATAGGGGAAACGTGATGCTGCCAACAAGGAGCAGAATAACGTACAGGGGCAACACGTCCAGGTATTCCGGTGTGTAGGCCAGAATGGCTGAGAAGGGAATGGACGGGCCCAGGTGGTTGTACATGGGTCTGAAGAACCACTGGATGCGGGTCAGGGCGAAGTAGGCCAGGCCGCTGACGAAGAATAGCGTTGCCAAGTGGTAGATCCAGATTCTCAGGGATCGCTTGCGCATCCAGGACTGGGACGGATCCTTGATGGACTTGCTTGTGGCGGCAAGCATGCCTACAAATCCGGATAGGAAAAAAAAGCCTTCGGCTGCACTGAAGAAGCCGAAGCACTGGTAAAGGTAATATGAAATGGGCTTGCCGAAATGGTCCAGGGTCATCTGCAAAAGCAGCAGACCACGGATGGAATCAAGAGCCCTGATTCTCACGGTTTCAGCAGACTAGAAGCTTGCCTTGGCGCTCATACCCAGGGCGAACTTGGCTTCGCCGAAGGGGCTGTTGTCTTCTTCTGCAAAGTTGTAACCAAACCAGAAAACGACTTCGGTCTTCATGGTGGGGTACATGTAGAAGTTCATGCCCAGGAAGTTGTATTCGTCGTCATCGATTTCGGTATCGGGATCGTGGTGTTCGTAGCTGACGCCCATGGTGAACTTCTTGTGGAGGTTGAAGCTGGGTTCGATTGCGAACAACATCTGATCGTCGGTAAAGATCTGGGGTTCTGCGTCGTATTCGGTGTCGGTAATGGCGTAGAAGTAGGTGAAGCCCAGGTTGAAGATGCTGTAGTTCATGCTGGGTTCAACCAGGAAGGAGTGTACGCCGTTGCCCTTGTACGGATGGAGGCCCCAAACGGCGTAGATGCCGTAGTTGAACTTTTCGTAGCTCTTGGAGTAGTCCACCTCGGTACCGAGTACGTAGGTGTAGCCACGGCCGATGTTGGAGCCGAACAGCCAGTCAAAGCTGGGAGTCAAGATCAAGTGTTCGTCGGGGTGGTTCAGCAGGGGGATTGCGTAGGTGGCGAACATGGACACGGTATGGTCGGTGGCGTCGTTTGCGCCCAGGTAGAACTGGCCATGGCCGTATTTTTCGTTACCGAATTCTACGCCAACGCCGCGGAGGCTTTCTTCGCGGGTGATCACGGCGTAGCGGGAGGCGTCACGCCAGAAGTAGTAGTTGTAGGCACCTGCGCTGTAGGTCATGTCGCCGAATACGACTGCTACGTCGTGAGTGACGTCCCAACGGAGCTGAACGCCGTCGAAGTCGAAGGAATTGCTGCGGCCTTCGTCGCCCATGGCGGTGGAGCGGGCAAGACCATGACGGACTTCGGATTCGGTCAGGTTGCCGTTGACATCGGTATAGGTGCTGTTGGTAACACCCTTGACGATCACAGAGATATTTTCGTCGAGGTTTGCCTTAAGTTGGAGGCTGATGTCCTGGTTGGCGGCGTTTGTGGGGTCGAAATCCTCGTCAAAGTAGCTGGCGTAGTCAAAGTTGACATCACCATGGACTTCGATGTCGGCTGCGGTTGCAAATCCGGCGGTCAATGCGGCCAAGGAAACAGGCAAAATCAGTTTGCGCATACAATAATTCCAGTTAGCTAAAATTTTTCTGCGGTAAAGATACAAAAAACGTCGTCTGGAAAAAAAGAAGCTTTTGGCATAAAAGGGGGTTAAATGGGGCTTTCTCAAAAATCCCTAGGGATGGGTTTTCATAAGTGCTGTTCCAGACCGCGTTTTTGTAAATTTGAAGGGTATCATTATATATAGAGAGTTCAGCATGGCGTTTTATAGATATTTGGTGTCTGCAATCCTTTTTTTGCTTTGTGCAGCCCAATACTCCTTTTCCATTACAGCAGACCAAGCTATGGAAAAATCCAAGGCCTGGTTCAAGACGGGCAAGGCATGGAGCCTTGATTTCAAGGTGCAGGTGTTTTATGCGGACTCTCCGGATATTGCCAGCCAGCAGGGTAGCCTGCTTGTAGCCGACGGTGACCGCTTCAAGCTGGACATTGCCGGCATCAAGTTCTACAGCGATGGCGAAAGCATGTGGCAGTACAACGTGGAACAGAAGCAGGTTCTGATTAAGGATGTGGAAGACCTGTCCAGTTCCCTTCACCCTTCCGAGTTGCTTTTCAAGTACTTGAACTGCAAGGCCAAGGAAATTGGCGAGGGCGAGTTCAACAAGCAAAAACTTTGGGTCTTGAAGCTTGACCCCTCTAAGTATGCAGGGCAGTTTACCCAGATGGAAGTATGGCTTTCCCAGAAGGATTTTTCTCCGGTTCGTCTCTTTACTGTAGATCCGTCGGGTAATGGTTCCTGGTATAACATCGTGAACCTGAAGGTGGTAAAGTCTGTTGCCGCCGATGATTTTAGATACAAGGCCGTAAAGGGTGTCGATGAAATCGACATGCGATAAGGTGCAATATGTTTTATGATTTCTTGAAAGTCGAGGCTATGCGAAGCGCCGCTTCCCGCGTTGGAACTGCTGTTCGTGCTCTTGCCGTAGGTTCCATGCTGGCGATGCCTGCCATGGCTGCGGAAACCCTCTTCAGTAACTACGCCCTCAGCGTGAATGAAACCGGAGAGAACGGCTCCCTGTGGGTGTTTTCTCGCGGAGACATTTACAGCGGCTTGACCAAGCTTTCTCTTGACATCGGTAGCGGTGGCAATGTGAAGGTTGACGAATCCAGACAGGAACAGGTTGCGGATTCATTGACTGCGGTGCAGGACGGAATCTTTAGTGATGTGATGGCAGAGCACCGCCGTACCCCGGGAGCTATGGCTGGAAAGCTGGGCCTTGTTCTCCCCATGTTCGGGATGGACGATGACGGATACTATCTGCAACCTTCCGGATTTTTCTCTGTGAGGGGCGTGGACGATGTGATTGAGACGCCGCTGGCTGTGCCCGAGGTAATCGAGGAACTTGATACCGCCATGAACTATGCGGTAAGCGGTTTTGCCTATGACTCTTCTGCCAAGAAGCTTTGGATTGCCCGCGGTGTGGCGGGCCTTGGGGTCTATGACGTATCCAAGAGCGGGGCCAAGGTCGGCCTGTACGCTCTGTTCCATAAGGAAGCTAAGCTTGATACCGCCAAGATGAACTTCAAGTGGAAGGCAAAGGAGAACCCGGCCATATTCGACGTGAAGTTGCATCCCGAAACCAGCGACCTCTGGATGGCTACATCCAAGGGCCTGTGGATTCGCGAAAGTGACGGATCTGTTAAGAAGGCTTCTGCAGTGTTGGATACGACTGCCCGCGTCACAGGTCTTTGGATGGGTGGCGAGCCGTTGCAGATTATTGCTGAAACATCCTACATGGGTAAGGAATCTTCCGTAAAGGGAAATCTCTGGAGGATGTCTGCCGGCGACAAGGACTTTTCCAAGGTGAACTTCCTGGATGTATCGGGCAAGGTTGAAAAGAAGGATGTTTACGACAATGGCGACTATACCGTAAGTGGCGTAGCCTTTATTGGAAGTACAGCCTATGTTGCCGTGATGGCCGCGGGCAGTTCCGTAAGTGGTTACTTCAAACTGGATTCTGCAGGAATCCGTGCCTGGGATACCGACGATGATGACAAGGGCGTGTGGCTCTACGGTTATGAAACCGGCGCTACGGACCGCGATGTTATAATCACGTCCATCTGTTCGTTCCCCTTGAATTCCAAGACCATTGGTCTTGCCATCGCTACATACGGAAACGGAATTTCAGTTTCCGCAGATTCCGGCAAGACCTGGAATCCTATCTTGAACCGCGCCAAGTTGGGCAATGACCTTGGTTCTGTTCGTATGGTTCCCTCTGTAATCGAGGCTGGCGACCAGTCCTTGGTTTCTTACAAGGTAAGCAAGGATTCCAAGATTACCATTGATGTCTTTAGTTACGACATGCGTAAGGTTCGTACCATTGTGAAAAGTGCTCATCGTGATGCTGATGCATCCCGTAGTACTAATCCCAAGGAAGATTTCTGGGATGGCAAGGATAAGTATGGTAAGGCCTGTACCATGGGCGTGTATTACGTTCGCGTAAAGGATAATCATGGTCATGTGGGTTGGGGTAAGGTCATGACGGTAGGAGGGCATAAGTAATTATGAATTGTGAAATACGAATTACTAGAGCCCTTGGGATTGTTGCGCTTGCCCTCTGTTCTGCAATTCCTTCCTTTGCTGTTACGCCCAAGGCTACTCTCGGTGGCTTTGATGGCTTTGTAGAACGTATGGGTGCAGGTACTCGTGAACTGGGTCGAGGCAATACCGGTTCTGCTGACACGGCTTCGTCGCCGGCTGCCTACTGGAACCCGGCTATCCTTGGATTTAGAGAAAACTTCACCTATACGTTGAACGCCGAAAAGAGAGACCTTGATCGTATGGGCGGTTCCGTGGGTGTTGAAACCAAGGTGGGTAAGCGCATGGGCGTTGGCTTTGCCATGCTTTATCGCGGAGACCTTGCCTTTGACGTGATTAACGAAGACGACGAAACCATGGGCACGGCATCGCCCTACTTTACCATGATGTACCTGGGCTTTGCCTATCGTGCAACCCGTCGTGACGCATTCGGCCTTTCCCTTTCCATGAGTTATGACAATCTGGATGTGGGGGAATACTTCGAGGGTGTGGAACTGGTGGATGACTATAGAAGCCCTGTGACCATCAACCTGAGCTGGCTTCGTCAATGGAATAGCAAGTGGTCCTCCTCTGTGGTTATTCGTAACTTGAGTTTCAGTGAAAATCTAAGTGCCAAGTGGACAAAGAACACCAGCACCGATAACTCCGTGGCAAGCACCGAAGGCATTCGACCCAAGGTTCTCCAGATTGGCCTGGGTTACCGTTCCAGGATTGCGGGCAAGCCTGTATACGCCTGGATGGAAGCCATTGACTACCAGGTTGGAGATGAACTGCTGGCTTTCGATCCCGATGTTCATGTATGGACAGGCCGAGTTGGCTTTGAATGGGAAGCTATCCAGAATGGAACGCTTCGCCTAGGTATGGACGACTTGGACCTGACCGTTGGTGCGGGCTACAAGTTCGAAATCCGTATTGGCAAGAAGAAGTATCCCTTTGACGTGAACTATGCCTTGATTTATGAAACGGAAGCTGGCCTTTGGACTCCTCTTAGCCTTGGTCTCCGTGGAAACATTCCCTAAGGCTTTTTGACGTGATAAAGAATCTGCACATTGATGGCGTTCGCAGTTTGAATGGGTTTGAACAGGAGTTTGGACCCGGGATTACTGTAGTGTATGGCCCCAATGGTTGCGGAAAGACTTCCATTCTTGAATCGATTCACTTGCTTGCCCAAGGCTTTTCCTTTAGGGCCAAGGATTTGAAGGAACTGATTGCCTGGAAGGCTAGCGAGCTTATTCTGCGGGGAGAGCTGGAAGACGAAACCGGGTGCAGAAATCGCGGAATCCGTGTGCATCGCCGTGGGGCTGATGTACGTGAAAACGGCGAAAGCATGAAGTCGCCTGCAGCGTTTTTCGGAAACTGCCCCGCGGTGATTATGCAGCCTTCGGATATCGAACTCTTGCGTGGTGCGCCCGAAGTGCGTAGGCGTTGGCTTGATGAAATTCTTTGCTACAGATCTTCCGCCAATGCGTCTATCCTGAGGCGCTATAAGCGAATCCTCCAGCAGCGCAACCAGTGGCTGAGGCAGTTCAAGAAGGAAGGAACTGCGGTTGGCGGCGATGAACTTTTTAGGGTTTTGACGGATCAGCTGATTGAATATGGCGCCAAGCTGTGGGCTGCACGCTTGCAGCTGGCAAAGGAAATTTCCCCGATTATAACCGGCTATTACCGGAAACTTTCCGGTGGCGTGGACGAAATCACTTGCGCTTACCAGAGTTCCATTCTCAAGGAACTGGACGCTATGGACGGTGCGGAATTTTTGGATGACTTGGATGAAGTTCCCGGTAGTGTGGCCGTAGCTGCGGAAAGTGCGCCTTCCTATGACGCTGCCGAGGTGGTTGACGAAAACGCCTTGAGGGCTGCCTACGAACGAAAACTCATCGGTCTTGAATTTGTGGAAAAGATTCAGGGTATGACTATGGCGGGGCCTCATCGAGATGACCTGGGCCTTTGCATTGGCGGATACGAGATGCGATCCGTCGGTAGCCAGGGGCAGTGCAGGTCCGCTGCTGTTGCCATGCGTTTTGCGGCGGTGGATGTGGCGTCACGCTACTTAAGCAAGCCAATCCTTTTGCTGGATGATATCTTTGCGGAACTGGATGTTCATAGGCGTGACGCCGTGGCGTCGCTCATTCGTGAGAAGGGATGCCAGGTGGTTATCGCGACGCCGCAAATCGAGGATTTGCCATTCACCGCCGATGCGGTTATCTGTCTGAAATAAGACTGCCTTTTTCTGAAATGCGTTAGGGGCCGTAACCCCTTAGGGCCGAGACAGTTCCCTGGCTCGGTGAGCGGGACCAATGTAATGGGCTCGCGAATAGGACCCGACCCGGCTTTTGCCGGGGAACGCCCTTAAAACAAAAAATCCGCGGCTTTGTGGGCCACGGACTTTTTAAAACATTGCTCGTTCTTATCCGGCGAGAATTTTACTTCTTGAGAAGGTCGCGGATTTCGGTGAGGAGCTTTTCTTCTGCAGACGGTTCAGGAGGAGCCGGCGGTGCAGGAGGTTCTGCAGCAGCTTCTTCTGCCTTGCGCATATTCTGCATGAAGCCCATGAACTTCTTCATGACGAGGAAGACCACGATAGCAATGATGAAGAAGTCGACGATGTTCTGAACGAACATGCCGTAGTTCATGAATACAGCCGGAGTGTCGCCGTTAGCAGCAACCAGCTCTGCCTTGAGGTCCTTGAAGTCAACGCCGCCGATCATGACGCCAACTGCGGGCATGATGATGTCGTTAACGAAGGAGGAAACGATTTTGCCGAATGCACCGCCGATGATCACACCGACAGCCATGTCAACGATGTTGCCCTTGAATGCGAATGCCTTGAATTCGTCAAGAAGGGATGTTGCTTTACCTTTGATACCCATTTGGGGCTCCTTATGTTGAGTTTTGGGTTAAAGATACATTAAACCTTGGGGTTTGCAAGTGGTATTTCTAAATTGTGTGCGCTATGTCATGGTTGATTCTTGCCCTTGCTTCTGCTGTGTTTCTAGGATTTTACGACCTGGCCAAGAAAAAGTCGGTCCAGGATAACGCGGTCCGTCCGGTGCTGTTCATGTGCAGCGCCTTTTATGCCCTATTGATGCTTCCGGTCCTTTTTACAGGGAATTGTCAGAGCCTTCCCTGGCAAAGTCACCTGTTTTTGGCTGGAAAGGCTATGATCGTGGGCGGAAGTTGGATTTTGACCTACAACGCTTTGGCTCATTTGCCCTTGTCCATTGCAACGACTATTCGCGCGCTTGCACCTGTATTTACCATTTTCCTGGCCGTGACCTTGATGGGGGAACGTCCCTTTGCTATGCAGTGGGTGGGCGTTGCCGTTTGCCTTTGCAGCTATGTGGCCCTCAGCATGGCTGGCCGCAAGGAAATGGGGCACTTCTTTAGCAATGGTTGGGTGATATGCATGGTGCTTGGAACCATGCTTGCTGCTTGCAGTGGCGCCTACGACAAGTTCATTTTGCAACGTATGGATTTTGAACCCACTACGGTTCAGGTTTGGTTCAGTATTTACATGCTCCTGTGGCAATTTGCGGTTTGTGCCATTACCTGGTACCCTAAGCGCAAGACCACTACTCCCTTCAAGTTCCGTTGGACTTTCCTGCTTGTAGCGGTGCTTCTGACGGTAGCTGACCGTTGCTATTTTTTGGCGGTAGGCGACCCTGATGCGCTGATTTCCTTGATTACGGTATTCCGTCGTTCCAGCGTTCTAATTGGCTTTGTTGCGGGTCTCGTGTTGTTCAAGGAACGTAAGAGCCCTCTCAAGTGGGCGGCCCTTTTGGGTATCATAACGGGCCTTTGCATGATTGCCTTGGGTAAGGGTTAATTTAAAGGGCGTTGCATGATTGGAATAACCGGACAGATCGGTGCTGGTAAGTCCTACGTCGGGGACGGCCTTCGTAAGAAGGGGTTCAAGGTGATTGACGCCGATACCGCGGTACATTACCTCTATGGAACAGACGAAAGGCTCCGTCAGAAGATTGCTGAGGAGTTTGGCAAGGCTGCCCTGACTTCTGAAGGCGTTGACCGTAAGTTTTTTGCAGATTTAATCTTTAAGGACGAATCTGCTCGCCGCCGTTTGGAATCCTTGGTTTACCCGGCCCTTACGGAATACATCGTGGGGCAATCTCCCGATTATGTAGAAGCCGCCCTCTTTGAAAATGTTCCCCACCTGGTTGAGATGCTGGATGAACTCTGGATTGTTACCGCCCCGGCAGAGGTGCGACTTCGTCGCCTAACAGGCCCCCGCGGGCTTTCTCCGGAAGATGCCTCCCGCCGTATGGCGCTCCAGAAGGATAAGGATTCCGACGAGTTCTGGATGGATCTTTTCCCTAGGGATAAGTACCCCGGCCTTACGCTCAAGTTCATCCGTAACGATTGATACTTCGTAACGATTAATGCAAGGTCGGGAATATCTGTCGGGAATATCTAACTCCCGGACGGTTAGGAAATAAAAAACAGCTCTCGAATGAGAACTGTTTTTTATGTGGATTGGTTCTAGGAAACTCAGTTTAGCGAACGCGCTTGCCACCGACGTTGAAGTAGCTCTTGACGCCGTTGTTGTCGATGTATTCGACCTGGACCTTGTTGCCGCGGATAACCAGGCGCTTGCCGCTGTCCATAACGTTGGACTTCTTCAAGGACTGGCGTGCGAACGGAATGGAAGTCAGTTCGTACTTGGCTTCGGGAGCTTCTGCCATGTCGTAGGTCTTGCCGGTGGAGGCGATGGCCTGGAGGCTACCGATGACGTAGGCGAAGGGAGCGTTCCAGTTGATTGCAACTTCGTTGGTTGCGTAGCTGCAGGTGTTGTCGTTGTATGCCTTTGCAGGAGGATTGTTCTTTGCAATGGTCTTTGCGCAGTCGGTTGCACCAGTGTTGGGGCCGCCAGCGATCATGCCCGGAACAGGAGCTTCGATGCCATCAGCCTGGCTGGGGCGGTGATGAGGATTCATTGTGGACTTTACGCCGAAACCGGTGAGGTAGGAAATGTCCATGGGGTTACGGCCGAGGATGTAGTCAACAATGCCAAGAGCTGCGTTGTAGTACTTTTCTTCCTTGGTAATGATATAGGCGTGAATGAGAATCATTGCCTTGTTGGAGGCGGTACCGTTGGATCCCCAGTTGAAGTCTGCAGTTTCAAGTGCGATACCGTAACCATTGCTATCGAGAGTCTTGAGGTAATTGTCAGCAAGGTCGGTAATGATGCCCTGGGCGGTGTCAACCATGTCCTTTTCGAAAATGTCCGGGTTGGTTGCCAAGGTGAAGATGCCGAGCATGTACTTGTTTCCCCAGCTCTGGAGCTTACCCTTCTTACGGCTAATGGGCCACTTGTGGATTTCTTCAAGGATGGAGGGATCCTTGCTGATGCGGTACAATTCGATAAGGCCCCATACGCGAGTAGCCCATTCAGTAGAGTTGGTGTAGGAACCAGTGCCTACGTCACCGGGCTGAACGTAGATGGCGGAGGGGTTCTTTGCTGCCCAGTTATGTGCGTGCTGTGCAGCGATGATGCACTTTTCGGAGAATTCTGCATCAAAGGGCTTGTAGATTTCTGCAGCGAGAGTCATGGTTGCGGCAAAGTCCCAGGAGGCTTCGACGCCCTTACCGATAGCGTAGCGCTGAGCGGTTGCCTTTGCCGGCATAACGGTTCCGGCAAACTGCTTGGTAGTAAGCTTATGGAATATGCCGCCATCCTTGTCCTGCATGGTGAGCATCCATTCCAGGTTCCAACGGATTTCGTCAAGAATGTCGGGGACTTCGTTCTTGCTTTCGGGAATGTTCAGGTCGAGCTTGCTGAAGTATTCCTTGTTCTGCTGGTAGAGCTGCAGGAGGGAGTATACGCTAATGCTGGAGTTGACGATGTACTTGCCGTAGTCGCCAGCATCGTACCAGCCCTTGGATCCGTCGAAGGTGGCTTCGGTATCTTCGATGCCAGTGGAGGGATGGTACTTCACGGCGGTATCCGGATGACCTGCTGCGCGGGCATAGATGCCGGCGAATTCTTCAGTCAGTTCCATGGATGCGCGCTGGAAGTAGAAGAACTTGAGGGAAGCCTTGGTTGCTGCTTCAAGAGCGTCGTCGGCAATGATAATCGGGTGACCGATGGCTTCGTCGCCAACGTATGCCTGGTAGGTTCCCGGAGTCTTCAATTCGGAAAAGTCAACGAGAGATGCAATGAGACTATCGCCTGCGGGGCTCCACTTTTCGGCCTTGGGAACTTCAACGGTAAGGGCTTCCTTGCCGTCTGCATCCTTAATGACGACCTTCTTTCCCTCGGCGTCAAGCACGGCCATCTGCTTCTGACTGTTGGTCATAAAGCCGACCTGATTTTGGAAAGCAGAGGCTGCAAACAATGCAGGGGCTGCAACTGCGGTTATTGCGAGTGCACTAGCGATATTCTTGGTAATGCTCATGATTCACATCCTTTTGTTTGACTTAAATCTAGCCCTTTGCGTGCTAAGTAGGTATATGGGCCTGGATACAAAGTGTTTTCTCTTGAAACCACGGAGAAACCAGGCTGAAAAGGCTTTTTTTATATAGATTATGGGACATGGACCAGTATATTCATGAATTTGCCCGTTTTTTGCGTTTTCATATGGCATCAATTTCTGTAGGTATTGTGGCTACGTTTTTGATGATTTATGGTTCAAAAATCAATGGATTTTTCAAAAAGATTACCAGAAGCATTCCCTTTATCGGGCGATTTGCTCTTTTTGTAGTCTTGTGTTCTGCTGGCTATGCCTTTGTTAGTTCACAGGCCGCCAGGTATTTTAAATATTTTCTATTGAATCAGAAAGATTTGCCTTTGATTGGAATTGTGGCTGGCAGCTTTATTTTGTTAGCCATTCTTGCCTATCGAGGCAAGGATGTTTAATTAGACAAGGAGGACTTGTGCCTGAAAAAATAATGAATAACGTCAGGGCTGTGATGGCCTTGAATGACTTGAAAATTTACGCAAATACTCCGGCAATAGAAGCTCTGGATTATGCCATCGCTGTTCTGGAAAAACTGGAACAGGTTGGAATTACGGATCCTCTGAAAACCTTGAAATCTCAGGGGAAGTAACCTATGGAACAAGAAATTGATACTTTGAACCAAATGGTGGACAGTGCTGCACAGATCGCTTCTACTGCCGCTGACACTGCGGTCCAGACAGCTCCTGCAACTGTTGATTCCATTTCTCAGACCGCGACGGCTGTTGCTGATACCGTATCCCAGGCTTCTAACTGGATTTTTACACATGGAACATTTTGGGCTCTTGTGCCGCCTATTGTGGCAATTGCCCTGGCACTGATTACAAAGGAAGTTTATTCCTCCTTGTTTGCTGGTGTGGTGATTGGCGCCTTCTTTATCTGTCAGGGTGACTTTAGTGGTTTTCTTAATGCGGTTTTCAAGGATGGTCTGGTTGCCAAGATTTCCGACCCGTGGAATGTCGGTATTCTGTTGTTCCTGGTAATTCTTGGAACTATGGTTGCCCTTATGAATCGTGTAGGCGGCTCCGCTGCCTTTGGAGAATGGGCTCGAACTCATATCAAGACTCGCGTAGGAGCCCAGCTTGCAACCATTTGCCTAGGCATTCTGATTTTCATCGACGACTACTTTAACTGTTTGACTGTGGGTAGTGTCATGCGCCCGGTTACAGATAAGTTTAAGGTTAGCCACGAAAAACTGGCATACCTGATTGACTCCACTGCAGCTCCGGTTTGCATTATTGCACCCATTAGTTCATGGGCGGCAGCAGTATCTGGTTTTGTGGAAGGCGAAAATGGCCTTAGCCTTTTCATTAAGGCAATTCCCTTCAATTTCTATGCCTTGTTCACGTTACTAGCAATTTTCTTCGTTGTTGCCTGGAAAATCGATTTTGGTCCAATGAAAAAATATGAGACCGCTGCAGAAATGATTGAAGCCAAACTTGCCGATGTCGATATTCCGGAAGGCAAGGGCAAGGTTATTGATCTGGTCTTGCCTATTGTTCTGCTTATAGTCCTTTGCACCATCGGCATGATTTATACCGGCGGCTTCTTTGCAAGTGGAGAAGACCATAAGGGATTTGTGGATGCTTTCGCCAACAGCGATGCGTCCATCGGTCTGGTTCTTGGTTCCTTTGCAGCTTTGGTCTTGACTGTAGTCATGTATATGGCTCGCGGAGTTCTGCGTTTTGAAAAGTGCATGGAATGTCTGCCCGCAGGTTTCAAGGCCATGGTGCCTGCAATCTTGATCCTTTGCCTGGCCTGGACGTTGAAGGGTGTTACCGATACCATGGGCGCAAAGGAATTTGTAGCTGGCGTGGTGAGCGGCGGTGCAGCAAACCTTATGAACTTTATGCCTGCCATCATCTTTGTGATTGCTGCCTTCCTTGCTTTTGCAACAGGAACTTCATGGGGAACCTTCGGTATCTTGATTCCTATTGTGGTGGCTGCCTTCAGTGGTGTAGACTATAACCTGATGGTAATTTCTATTTCCGCCTGCATGGCTGGAGCCGTTTGCGGAGACCACTGCTCTCCCATTTCTGATACCACTATTATGGCAAGTGCTGGAGCCCAGTGTGAACATGTGAACCACGTGAACACCCAGTTGCCTTACGTGCTATTTGTGGCCACCATTTCCTTTGTGACCTACATTGTTGCCGGATTTACCCGCAGCGCAGTTCTGTCCTTGATTCTTGGGGCGGCTATGATTGTGGGAGGCCTGTTTGTGATGAAGAAAAAATTTGCCCGGTAATGAAAATCGCGGTTATTCCTTGCCGATTTTTATCTGGGCGAGGATGACTGCGGTGAACATCAAAATGCAGCCGATGCCTTCTTGAAGGGAAAAATGTTCGTTGAGAATAGCCCAACCGCCAAGGACGGCGAATACAGATTCAAGGCTCATCAGTAGCGATGCTATGGTGGGCCTTATCTTGTTTTGTGCAACAATCTGCAGGGTGAATGCGACTCCGCTAGAGAGTATGGCTGCGTACAGCAGTGGAATCCATGCGCCGGCGTGGGAGTAAATCTTCACTGCATTAACGAGTCCTGCGGAGGAACATTCCATGTCTACCAGTACCATAGGGATGGCGCTCATGACGCAGGCAACAAGACATTGGATTGCGGAAAGTCGAACGTTGTCTACCTCGGTGCCGTATTTGTCGATAATCAGAATTTGAATGGCGAAAGAAAGTGCGCAAAGAAGCAGAACGCCGTCGGAAGCCTGAACAGAAAATCCTTCCTTGATACAAAGCAGGTAGAGGCCGACCAGGGTGAGCCCTACGCAAAACCAGATCTTGGCAGAAATTTTTTTGCCAAGAAAAACGCTCAAGACGGGAACCAGGATAATGTAGCAGGTGGTAAGAAATCCGGACTTTCCGGCGGAAGACCCCAGGAACAGCCCCAGCTGTTGAAAATTCGTTCCAAAGGCGAGGGCGATGCCGCAAAGAATTCCTGCCTTCCATAGTTTGCGGTTTTCTGCGGGATTTTTCGGCTTACGGGGGCTTTTCCCCGCAACATCCAAAATTTTAGCCAGTCCGAACAAAAGGAAGGTGGCTATGAAGTTACGAACGCAGGTGAAAACGAAAGGGCCTGCGCTATTGCCTTCCGCCTGGGCTACAAAGGTGGTTCCCCATATGAAGGCTGCTAAAATGAGCAAAAAGCTGTATCCGAGGTTTGCCATGCCGTATATATAGAAAAAATGGGATTTTTTACAAAAAATGCACTTTGTTGTTGATTTTGTTCACATAAAAGAGGACTCAATGCGTTTATCTTCTTACAATTTGCCGGAAAAGAGGCCTCTTTTGTAGTTTAGTTGCAGTAAAGTAAAAAAAAGGTGGTGCCTATGAAGTCCCATAACATGTTCATTGTGAAGCAAACAATTGCCTTTATGGCCATAGCAATCGCTCTAGGCTGGATTTACGGATAAACTTTTCCAATATACGAGAGAGAAGGTCGACGCTGTTTTCGGATGGCGTCGGCTTTTTTTATGGGAAAAAAGCCCCAGGGAAAAATCCCTAGGGCTTATATGGAGTGTGTTTTGTGCTATGTAATCTAGATTTTGAAGAAACACATTTGTAGGATCATGGAATATATCCCTTTGTAATTATTGCAAAGGTGAATGGGGGCGATAGGGTGAAATTTTGAGTGGCGTAGGCTATCTTATATTCGATAAATTATGTAGAATTAGGAATGGCCTATGCTGAATATTGACGAAATTGGTGATTACAGAGATCTGCTGAAGAATTACTATGCCCAGCGCAAGCTGGAGCTTCCTCTGTATTCCTACAAGATGATGGGCCAAAAGCTGGGGCTTGAAACCAGCCAGATGTTCCGTGTGCTGAACAAGGAACTTCACTTGCCCAATCGTAGCATACCCCTGGTCAAGGATCTGCTCGACCTGAAGGGCCGTAGTGGTGAACTGTTTGAAATTCTGGTGGCGGCATCCAAGACCAAGTCTCCGGCAAAAAAAGACAAGCTTTATAAGATGGCGCTGTCCCTGAAGGACGTTAAGATGCGCCAGCTCAATACAAACGAACTTTTGTTCTTGGGTAAGTGGTGGATTCCTGTGGTCCGCACCTTGATCGAAATGAACAACGGTTCGGCAGTAGTTTCTCAGTTGGTCAAGCAGATTACACCAACGGTTTCTAAGGAACAGGTGGAAGAGGCTATCCGCGTATTGAGGGAACTGAAATTGATTACTCCCTTGGCTTCTGAACGTTTTGCCGTTGGTCAGACCAATTTCACATCGTCGGGTACGGCCAAGGTGACTGCGATTCGCAGCTACCAGAATCAGCTTTTGGCGCTGGCACAGAACGCTTTGGCAACAGTTGAACCGGAACAGCGAAACATGTCTTCGTTGTTGGTTGGCGTAGACGAGGATTGCTTTAACGACCTTAAGGAAATGACTTTGGAATTCCGTCGTCAGGTGCAGAAGCGAGTTGAAGAAGTGCAGAAACCGACGAAGGTGATGCAGTTCATGTTCTCTCTGTTCCCCGTGGCCGATATGAACATGGGAGTGAATGGTGGCTCTGCAGGTAAGTCTGTTGCGGGCGGTGTCGCAAAAACCGGTGAGGCTTCCGCAGCGAAAGGGGTGAAGAAATGAGGTGTGGTATGGTAAAGAATTTCTGGCGAGGCGCACTGCCTTTGGCTGCGTCTACTTTTGCTGCCGTCGGTTTATCCGCTGGCCTTATGGCCTGTTCTTCCGATGAAAAGGTGGCTGGTGTCAGCACCGTAGAAACAGAAAATGCCTATGTCATTAAGGTTGTGGACGAAGGTGGCGTTCCCGTTGCTAATGCCACGGCTCGTTTAAGGCCTGCCGATTATTTGCCAGAGCTGAATTCTGCATTGACGAAAAAATCTGTGGCAGAAGACTCGGATATTATGATGCCGGCGGATAGTTCGGTGAAGCCGATGGATCTCTCCAGGGGAACTTGTTACAAGGATCGTCAAATTTGTGTGTATAGGTCCGATTCTCTCGGGTTTATTTCTCTTGATAGCCTGATTGCGGATTCCATGACTCTGGAAATCCTGGATGGTCAACGTGGTTCCTTTACGACGCTTGTTGCCAATGAAATTCAGGAGGGAGATTCTGCTGAAATCACGATAAATCCCTATGGTATGATGGTCGGCAAGGTTGATTTGCCCGAGGGTGAAAAATTTGCTTGGGTTCAAATCTATGGTACCGACCGCAAGATGAAAACAGATAGTCTCGGTAATTTTGGATTTGGATTGCTTGCACCAGGTGACTATCGCATTCGTATTGTGGTTGGCGAAACTGTTACGGAAGAATCGAAGAATGTCGTACCTTACGTAAGGCCTGCGGAGTCTTCTTCCAGTTCTTTGCCAGAGTCCTCCAGTTCCGAGGAAGTCCTCAACTACTTGAGTGTCTTGGATTTTGAAAATGGACTAAAGTCCAACATCGTGTTCGCCGGAGATTCCTGTGAACTTTACCTGAAGCCGACGGATACCACATCGGTGGTGATGTCTCCGGGAGAATATGAGGCTGAATTGTCCATTGTGGAGGCGGGCGCAGGTCGCGAAGGCCATGCCATGCATTGGACTACTTCTGCGAAGACTGGCCAGTGGTCTTTCATGGGCCTGTGGATGTGCTCCAGCACCAATCCCTGTGATTTCAGCGTGGTGGACTCCATCGTGTATTACGTCCGCGGTACGGGCTCCTATTCCTTCAATCTGGAAACCATTATTGAAGGTGCTGCCGGCAAGGCCGTGTTCCTGGACACCTTGCAGAGTGCTGATGAATGGGAGCGTGTGGTGATCAAAGCTTCCGATTTCATGGAAGGCGATAGCACCTACGGCAACATGGGCTGGGACTTTGTCAGCAAGCAGGTGACCAACATCGCGGTTCCCGCTTACTTTGATACAGAAATCTGGATCGATGACATTCGATTCTACGGCGTTACCAAGGAAGACTTGCCGTAAACTTTTGGCTGTTTCATAAAGCGGAACAGATAAAGAAATGGATGAAAAAAGGCAGGCTCTTTCGAGTCTGCCTTTTTTAGCTGTCATTGGATCCTATCGGACGCAAAGCGTCCTCCAGGATGACGTGCGGTTCTATTAGCGAACAACCTTGCGGTCGTCTTCGGTCATAGCGAGGAATTGGACTCCTACGGAGTCCCAGCCGTAGCGGCTCGGAAATGCCCATATAAATATGGTCACATCACTCGCCTTGGACGGCTGTCTGCGACGGTCATCTGACCCTTGGGCACACCTTCGATGTGAATGCATTTGCAAAAAAAAACAGGCTTCAAAAGAAGCCTGCTTTTAAGAACCTAAGATTGATTTAGACTAGCGAACGACCTTACGATCATCAGCAGTCATATCCAAGAAGGCCTGAACAGTCATGCTGCCCTTATCGCCTTCCTTACGCTTGTTGACGGAAACCTTGCCTTCGGCCATTTCCTTTTCGCCAACGATGATCTTGTACGGAACCTTCTGGAGTTCGCACTGACGGAACTTGTAGCCCAGCTTTTGACGCCTGCGGCGTCCGCGGCTGCACCTCGGTCATAAAATTATGCGAGCATAATTTTGCGACACTCGGTTTGCACGCTTTTCGTTGGATTCGTCGATGTCGCAGCGGACGCCGGCGTTCACCAGTTCGCGTTCCACCTTGTGGGCGTATTCAGCGAACTTTGGACGCCGATGGCGTCCGCACTACGGCTCACCAATAAAAATACGCAAGCGTATTTTTGCAGGATTCGCCTTGTATGCTATTCAGAAATGGGGAGGACGCGTGCCTGGACCGGAGCGAGCCACAGCGGGAAATCGCCCATGAATTCTTCGATGAGGATGCCCAGGAAGCGTTCGATGGAACCCACGGCTGCACGGTGCAGCATAACGGGGATGTGCTTCTGGTTGTCCTTACCCACATATTCTGCACCGAGGCGCTGCGGGAGGTTGAAGTCCACCTGGATGGTACCGCACTGCCAATCACGGCCGAGGGAATCCTTCAGGGTGAATTCAAGCTTCGGGCCGTAGAAGGCGCCTTCGCCCGGGTTCAAGATGTAGTCGAGGCCAGCAAGCTTGGTGGCTTCTTCGAGAGCGGCTTCAGCCTTGTCCCAAAGTTCGTCAGAACCCACGCGGCGTTCCGGACGGGTGGAGAACTTCACCACGATGGAATCGAAACCGAAGTCGTGGTAGATTTGACGCCTTCGGCGTCCGTGGCTACGCTCGGTCATGCCAGTCTGCAAGCAGCCTGTCGCGACACTCGCTTGCACACTTTTCCTTCACGAGAGCGCAGAAGTCTGCCACTTCGGAAGCGATCTGTTCTTCGGTACAGAAGATATGAGCGTCATCCTGCACGAAGCCGCGGACGCGCATCAAACCGTGCATGGTACCGGCAGGTTCGTAACGGTGGCACTTACCGAATTCAGCAAGACGCATCGGGAGATCACGCCAGCTGCGGAGGCCGGTGTTGAAGATCTGAATGTGGCAGGGGCAGTTCATGGGCTTCACAGCCATTTCAACGTCGCCAGCCATGGTCTTGAACATGTTTTCGTTGTACTTGTCGGCGTGGCCGGACTTGATCCACAAAGTCTTGTGGCGACTTCGTCGCCTCCCGCATCGGCTCGGCTATGGGCAAACGCGTTTGCCCGCAGCACTCGCCTTGGGCGGTAGTCACGATTGGGATGCAAGCATCCCAGCTCTTCGGCTCGGCAATGGACAAACGAGTTTGTCCGCTGCTCTCGCCTTGCATCGCTGTCCGGAGTAATGACTTCAAGGTAGCCACGAAATCTGCTTATTATGGGCGTTCCCCGCACTATCGTGTGGGTCGGGCTATATTGCAAGGCCACCCGTGCGCACCTGCGGCACGCCCGCGCGGCTCTTGCAACCAAGCCTCGCTCCGCGAGTCTTGTCCCCAAGGGGTCACTATCCCTAACGCAAAACATCTTCATGCTTAAATTGATTCTTTTGAAGAAATTATAATTACCAGGTATTCGTCTTGAAGGTGATGGACCTCTGCTATGTCGAGGCGGATCTCCTGACAAAACGTTTAGGCGACACCTTGGAAATCGAATATGGCCCCGACCGTGTGGAATCAACATGCACGTGCTATAGCGACCACTGGTTCGATATTGCCCCCGAAAACAAGGACATCAGGTATTTCAAGTTCAGCGGAAAAATCTACGAAATTGACCCCGGCCCCGCTCCAGGACCTTCGAAAAAAGTAAAAAAAGCAGACGAAGGCCCTGAACTGACAGATGCCCGAGACGGACAAGTTTACAAGACGATTCAACTCGGCGAACAGACCTGGACGGCCGAAAATCTCAACTTTGAAATTGAAGATGGTGTCCAAAGTTGGTGCAACGGAAACAAAGGCGAAAACTGCGATAAGTACGGTCGTCTATACACACTCGCCGCCGCAAAGACAGCCTGCCCACCCGATTGGCACTTGCCTTCAGTTGATGAGTGGCCCACAAAGGGGAATGGTGGCTACTCGGCGTTTTACGCTTATGGCGTTGAGGGTTGGGGAAATGCAAAAGACGAATACGGGTTCGCAATTTTGCCCGCAGGGAACTATCAAGCAGAATTCCAAAATTATCTTGAGCCGGGCCTTTTAGCATTCTTTTGGACATCCACAATAGACAAACTCAATCATAATTGTCCTAAAATGATTCATGTTGGCGACGGTTCCGAAGGAATGGTAAGCGTCTGTAGCGACAACGAAAACGACGGATTATCAGTCCGCTGCGTAAAGGACTAGATTTACAATATTATATTTATAGCCATGAACATAAGGCTGCGTAAAATTCTGAGAAAAATATTCCTTTCTTCTACCGCGTTTCTATGGTTCGGATGCGATAACGGCTCTACTGATGATGGTCTTTCCTTCAAGTATGACACTTCCATCAATTACGACGAAAATTTCTTCGCATTGGATTCCATTTCGGACTGTGCCAAGACCCAAGTCGATGTCGAGGAAATCGAAAGTCAAGATACCGTATTCATCGAAAATGACAATGGGCAAAACAGAATCTTTTTTCCTACGCAAATATACTATTCAAAGGATAATGTGAAATCCATTGGTGTCCATATCAACGAAGACACCTTGACTGTTGCTCTGATTGAAAAAGAAAAGACCCCAAATATTAGCCTTGATTGTCCCGTTAGAGTCTATGCAACTCAAATAAACGATGCAGACCTGAATGGCAAGATTCTTAAAATACAATATACCGGAAAATTGCCGCTCGTTTATCGCAAAAACGCATTGTATGGTAGTTCAACGGAATGCCATAGTGAAATTCAATGTGAAAATATGGATGAATCGGACATCAGCACATGGGCATTCACTGTAAAAGATTCCGTCGGCAACGATATAAAATACATCACCGACACAAGATATGTTGAAAAGAACAGTTGGGGACAAGGCGACTATACAACGACAGAAACATTCACAGTCAGAAAAGACGGTTCAAGAAAAGTCAGACACGCGATGCAATACTCGAATGGAGACACACTATGGAGAAAAGAATTTTTTGAGGCAACTGTTTCAATTTGCAAGGAAATGGTCGAAAATCAATGTTGTAGAAATCCCGAAAGATGCATTATACATGAAGAAGATGCTTTGAAGATAAACTGTTACGCCACATTCTTACCCCTTGAAACAGGCGATTCTTTGAAGATTGCTGAATGCGAAAATGGGCAGATGTTCCTTTATGAACCTGATGATATTTTTTGGAGAGATGACAAGGATATTCCCGAAGGGGTCGAACGTAATTTCACGCCAAAAGAAAATGTTGGTGTAAATTGTGAAAGGGAACTATCGTGCTATGATGGATATGACGCGCAAGGAAATCCGTTTGGGGATTGCGCTTACACACCATTTTGTCCGCCGAAGCCTGTGATAGTAGAAAAGGCAGAAAACAAGGTTTCGAACAATGTCTTATGGTAGATTGTTTGTGGTTTCTTCATGTTAAAAACGCATAAGAGGATTTGAGAAATGAATAAGAGCCTAATTTACCTGATAGCCGTTTCTCTGTGGCTTCTGGCCTGTAGCGATTCGTCGTCGGAACCGCAAAAAGAAGAATATGATATAAGCGGATGCTGCTCCGGGGAATGGACTATCGAAAGAATCATTTCGATCAATAGTCTTGGAGATACCATAAACATACGAAATGGAGATTCCACATATACAAATAAGGGCGTGTGCAATCCACCGCCTCCGAGTGTAATGACTTTCATGTGTGCGGAAACTCCGTTTAGATTTGTTGATTCTGTCGTTATAGATTCAAGCATTTCATCTTCTAGCGAACAACTTTCTTCATCTTCGCTTCATAATTCCGATTCTATCCAAACACTGGAAGCATTTCTCGAAGAATACGACATAACAGACTATTCCTTTGATAAAAATGTTCTCGCTTACAACGAGACTTCCGGCTACTGCGATGCGTTGCAGAACACCTGCTTCGAAGCACCGGGCATAAGCGAGTTCAGAACATTAGGGCTGCACAGGTTCGAGGCAAACGACATCACTGCATTGACGACAATTTTTCCGCACGCTGCGGCAGCGATGAACAATAAAATCGAGGGGTGCCCGCTTTATGTGCTGAATATCAGCGACACTTCGCCCGCAATCCACATTCTCACCAACATCACGAAAGACACCGTCACCATCGTAAATATCAGCGACGAGTGCGCCTATGTGCCGAGACCCTTCGACATGAATGTCGGATTCTTGTTCACCTATTGCGACGAACTTTCCGAAAATCCCGAAGTCGTCACCACACAAGTGTTTGACGACAAAATGGAATGCGGAACAATTGAATACGCGGAATGCATAAGCGAAAGACTCTAAAAATCAACCAAATCTATGGCGGGGGGCAAAATATAAACGGATGCACAGCCCTCATGATAATAAGCCAAAAGATTTTTTGCTGCGAAACAGAGCCAACTAACTTTAGGGCACCTCTAATAATTGCTTTGAATGAAGAAAATCACGGAGAACCGAGCGATTGCAGGAACGAAAAATGGCCAATACTGGAGGTATTGGCCACTTTTGAGAGACGAACAAGCGCGATGTGTTACACGTGATTTTCTGAAAATGAATTATTAGAGGTGACCTTTAGTCCTTCAGACACCGAACAGACCTGGCTGAGTCCATAGCCCCTCTATCGGCGTTATCCGAAAAAGAGTTGGTCAAGTTGGAACGATCGTCTGCCCATCCCAAACGCAGGAAATCGGCTACGCAGCTGCCCTTACTGGTAGTCCAAAAGTAGGCGTTATCGCCGACGCCGTAGAATTCATGGACTGTGTAAGTAATATTCCTATTAGCATAGGTACCAGCAGGCAAAGCTGAGAAACCTTTGGAATCAGAGCCATTGCCAACATATTGACTATTACTCTTCCAACCACTGGTTGATTTAAGATTAGCCCCTGCAACACTATAACCGCCAACATAACTAATTAGAGTTAGAAACTCTGATGCACTAGGCACGTGCCAGCCAACCGGACATACTCCACGGACGATTCCACGTGGGGAGCTAGAAGCATGACAGCCACAACCCTTGCCTGCAGTAGAAAATACAGCCGCCGAATCTACGGTCGCAGACCACGTATAAAGTCGACCATACTTGGAACAGGAATCCGCATAGCAGTAACTACGGGCCGTTCTATTGTTGTAATCGTAATTCAAATTTTCAGCCATCCAAGTCTGCGAACCGATCTCCACGGTCTTGTACACTTGGCCATCGCGGTCATCAATAATTTCGCCATAAGAAATTGCAGGATTCAAGTATTGCCATACGAGTTTTTCGATACTACTACTGGACTCTACAGAACTGGAGGATACCGCACTGCTGGAACTTTTTGCAGAAGACGAGCTAGCGACACTGGATGAACTAGCTGCACTGCTACTACTTTTGACAGAGGAACTGCTCACAAATGACGAAGAAGACGTTGCAGAACTGGAGGATACCGCACTGCTGGAACTTTTTGCAGAAGACGAGCTAGCGACACTGGATGAACTAGCTGCACTGCTACTACTTTTGACAGAGGAACTGCTCACAAATGACGAAGAAGACGTTGCAGAACTGGAGGATACCGCACTGCTGGAACTTTTTGCAGAAGACGAGCTAGCGACACTGGATGAACTAGCTGCACTGCTACTACTTTTGACAGAGGAACTGCTCACAAATGACGAAGAAGACGTTGCAGAACTGGAGGATACCGCACTGCTGGAACTTTTTGCAGAAGACGAGCTCAAGAACAGAGTCGCCCCACCAATAATTTCTTCCTCAGCAGAAGCCTCCTTTGCAGAAATCTTTGTCCACTCGCCATCTAAACAGCGGCGAAAATCCTTACCAATTGCTTCAGCTACCCAGCCATCCAACTTTTCGTCACAAACTTTTTCTCCACTACCGTCAGCTAATGCAATAACATCTTTAGTTCCTTTTTCCACAGAATTAGAACCGCTATCGTCACCACAAGCTATAAAAAAAAGAGATGACACTAAAGCCATTGACGAAAGTATTTTTATAAACATTGTTGACTCCTTTAGTGGCTCACTTTTTCCAACAGAAAAATTTGTATTCCTAGTTGATTTTTCAGGCCTAGGCGACATTGTCTAGATGAACCCTTTCGAAATATACATCCGAAGGCGTGTTCCAGTCAAGGGATGAATGCAATCTTTCGTCGTTATAGCGTACAAAGTATTCCTTCAAGCCTTGCCTGCACTCGGTTACCGTTTCATAGCCCCTGATGTAGATGTCCTCCTGTTTCAACGTTCTCCAGAAGCGTTCAACGAATATGTTGTCGTAGGCCCTACCCTTGCCGTCCATGGAGAGCCTTGTCGGGCATCCCTCCCAAGTGAATATGCCGGTGAACTGTTCTGACGTGTACTGGCAGCCCTGATCCGTATTGAACACTTCCGGCCAGCCGTACGTGTTGATCGCTTCGCGCACGGCCTCCTCGCAAAATTCCGTTGACAGCGTGGTCGAAAGCCGCTTGTCGCATTCTGTAGAAAGAAGGCTCGTCATTGGCTAATCTGGTTCGGGTGGACGTCAAACTCGGAGGCGAGTTCTGCCAGAGTCTTGTCTTCGCGAAGCGTGGCCAGAACGACCTTGGTCTTGAAAGCGTCATCAAGCACCCTGCGGGTGCGTTGCGACGTGGCGTTGATGCTTTCTTTGCTGCTTGCTGGTTTTGAGGCGTTGTTTTTCATTTTTTGATTCCATTTTTTAGTTGAATTTCGCTTTTGTTTTTTCACCTGAGGAATCGAATTTTTCTGTCTCAAATTTTTAGGCCACTATAGGCATTGAATGGTCGAGTTTTTTTTATTTAACATCTATCTGAAAATAGACAAATCGAGATAGCGAAAATTCGCTACACAAAAAAGCCCTGCCACATTTCTGTGACAAGGCAGAATACTTTAGATCCTTCAACCTGATGCCTTACAGCATCATGCTCAGGACTAGTCGCGGAACTAGCGCACGACTTTTCTATCGTCTTCGGTCATAGCGAGGAACTGAGCGACAGTCATAGCGCCTTTGTCGCCGTCCTTGCGCTTACGCACGGACACAACGCCATCGGCAACTTCCTTTTGGACCCCTTCGGAGTCCCAGCCGTAGCGGCTCGGCACAAACATCAAAGCGAGTAAAGCAGAAAAGCTTGCTTTTCTATTTTCGAGCGACATGTTTGGTACTTGTACAATGCCCACGCAAGCGTGGTCGCTGCTCTCGCCTTGCATCGCTGTCCGGAGTAATCACTTCCAGTTAACCGCGAAATCTGCTTATTATGGGCGTTCCCGCACATTCTGTGCGGTCGGGCTATATTGCAAGGCCACCCGTGCGCACCTGCGGCACGCCCGCGCGGCTCTTGCAACCAAGCCTCGCTCCGCGAGTCTTGTCCCCAAGGGGTCACTATCCCTAACGCGAATGCAAAATAGTGCTTTTTTGTTCATTTTCTTATTGACTTTAGGTTGAAATTTATGTATATTATTAAGGAGCTGGTCGAAAGACCCAGGTTCAACCTAACTAGGCGGGCAAACTGTCCGCCATTTTTGTTTGGAGAATTTGATGAGTTGCCTAAGTATTTTTGTGGATGAGAGTGGGGATTTCGGCCCTTACGATTCAAAATCCCCATATTACATTGTGACACTCGTCATCCATGACCAATCAAAAGATATAAGCAACCATGTTCAAACTTTGAACGCCAAGGTCCAGTCGCTTGGATTCGGCAACGATTTTGTCATTCACACAGCACCACTTATTCGCAGGGAAGAAATCTTCGTCAACGAGCCTCCAAACAAAAGAAGGTCTCTTTTTATAAGCCTGTTTTTCTTCGTCATGAAATCTCCGATTTCCTACAAGACTTTCGTCTTCGAAAAGCGACAAGGCGAAACTACTTTGGCTTTAGAAGGTCGTATGGCCCGCGAAATGTCTCTGTTCATCCGACAAAACCTAGCCTTCTTTCAAAAATTTGAGGATGTTGTCCTTTATTATGACAACGGCCAACACGAGTTGAACAGGATTTTGAATTACATCCTTTCAACGGAACTATCCTCTTATACACTCCGAAAAGTGCTTCCCAAGGATTATAAGTTATTCCAAGTTGCCGACTTGATTTGTACCTTACAGCTTCTCAGCCTAAAATGCGAAAGTGGAGAACTTTCTAAATCAGAGCAACTTATATTCCACAGTAAGCGAGAACTAAGAAAGACTTTTTTAGGCCCAATACAAAAGAAACGATTTAATTAGCAATTTTCATTATTGAAATTTCGCTATCTGTTTCTTTATTTCCGCTTCGTTTTTGATGATTGAAGATGTTTCTCCTCGTGCGTTCGGTTCGTTTCCACCACCAAAACTGAGCCAGTTGAAACTTCCCATTATCATAAACTCACTGTCGCAAATGACGATTTTGGAATGATCGTCCCGTTTAATAAAACGGAATAAATTTTTATCTAGCGAATTGAAAAACCTTTCTGATTCCTCATCAATCCCTATTTTGTCAAAACGATTTCGAGGCTTCATTCCATATTTTATGGTTACTTTCACACCTCTATTTATGGCGTTTTCTATATAATCCTTATATAGTTGCAATGTCCGCCAATTAATCCAAGGCGATTGGATGTAAATACTTTGCTTTGCATTTTCAAGAATGTAGATGAAATATTTCTTGTGTTCATCAACTTCAATTGTCTTACCTTCGGTAATATCAATTTTTTCAACAGGCTTTACCTTTTCTTCGACAATCTCCGAAGTCGTTCGTTCGAACGAGTCTTTATTTTCGTTTAGAAGTTCTCTACAGTTGGTCGATACATTGTCATTAAATTTTTGTTCATTAGACAGTCGATCAAAAAGCTCGGTAGCCTCAGAATCCACTTCATAATTTTTGTCTATAGCCAACAGTTTTTCGTTATCTTCGCGATCTTTGTAAAAAAGGCAAAAATACTTGTTGAAGTATTTGTTGGGATCGACTTGCTGAATGTCGATTATATCATATTCTTCATTTTGCAGATTTTCGATCAATACCTGCCGCAACGTTTTGTTGTCTGCAAACTCTTCGTCTAAAGATTCTATTCTAGGACGGATTTTCACATATGGCTTAAATTCAATCGCCCCTTCGCGAGCTTTCTTATCATCTGCATTAAATTTCCCGTCATCAGGAAGTGGAGTTCCATAGATTCCGTCAAAATTTATATAGCTACACATCAATTCTGTAACTATTTCTTTCTCGTTTTCGAGTATCTCAAGTCCGTTCTTTGAAAGCTGGAGAGAATCGCCCTGCTTCAGATATCCCTTTGTCGTAATATCAGCCAAGATATTGTCTAGTATTTTATCATCCAATTGTGTAATTTGTTTCAACTGTTGATAAACGTCCGGGCTGTCAAGCGATTCCAGGTACTTTATCATTTTAAGGACGGAAAGAATAACAGGATGCAGTTTCTGTTCTTTTGCAACAGTGTAGGTCACCTTCGTCCTATACACAGGATAATCAAATTCACGAGCGTCATACCTCATAAATTGAGGATAATAATCGCTAAATTTGTGAACGAGCAACTGCAAATCAGGCTTTATCGATTTATTAGGCATTCTGTGCTCCCATCTTGACAATTTCATACTCATTGCGATTGTTGTTTATGCATTCGATAATCCTTACGAAAGGATTGTCTTGATCAGAACATTTCGCCCTATACAAGAAATTCATATCTCCCACAATAATAAGAAGTTTCTTCGCTCGCGAAAGAGAAACGTTTAGGCGCTTTTCGTCGGCAATAAAGTCAATTTTCGCCTTACCATTGCGTTGTGCGGCACGGACACAATCATAAACGATGATATCCCTGTCACTTCCCTGAAAACTATCGACCGTTCCAATATCAACAATATAGGATCGGAAATTTTTTCTCGGCTGAAGTCGAGAATCTAGCAGTTCCTTTTGCGCTTTATAAGGAGTAATTATTCCAACATCGTATTTTAGCTTCTTGTCATCCATTTCGCGTTTTATGCGATTTAGCACATTGGCAATACATTTTGTGTTGCAATAATTGATTTTTCCTGTTCCTTTCTGCTTATCTTGTTTATCTGGCAACATGCCTGTGTCATACCAAACAACGCTAGACTTGAAACTAAGCTGATGTTTTTTGATTTTGTTGACTTTGTCCAAAGTCTTCAAGGCTCCTTCATAGAAAGCGTTGCTATATAGGTCGCAAATACGCCTTTCTGCACGATAATTGTATGTTAGCGTATGCAATAGATTTTCTCGGTCAACGCTTTGGATTCTTTCAAACAGCCTTTGGAAAAATGATGTTTTCGCCTCGTTCTTATCTTCAATTTTTTCTATTACTTCATCATCGATTATAGGAGCAAGCTGTTTGTGGTCGCCCACAAGTATTAACCTTCTCGCTTTAATACATGGAACAAGCAATTCACTAAGAGTTGCTCGCCCCGCCTCATCGACAATGACCATATCAAAAGTCATGTCTCTAAAATTCTTCCATGAAGAAATCCCAAGAAGAGTTCCAAAAATAAGCCTGATATTATTTGTAAAAAGTGAAGCAAGTTGGGCGTCTTTATTTTCTTTTCTTGCAATGTTGAAGCTCATTTTAGAGGTAATATGTTGCAATTGCTCTTTAAAATCCTTTTGAAGGGTTTGCAATTCGTTCTGAATATTCCCGTTTGAATGGCGAATCGTATTTTTATTAATACGCTCAATATTGTCCCTTAACAATTTGTTCAATACCTTTTCGGGCGTGTAATTTCGAGCCACTTCGCTCATTTTCTTTTCGTCATTTCCAATACGGAGTATCTTGTTCTCAATACCGCAAACCTTTTCAAGAACATTGTCAACGGCCTGGTTGCTTTGGGAGGCAATCAAGATTTTTGCATTTGATCGATTTTTTAAAACTTGGGTCACGATTTCCGTTATTGTAGTCGTTTTTCCTGTGCCAGGAGGTCCCTGTATAATTAGGGCTTCGCAATCATCGTTTAATGACAGACTTTTCCGCACAGCCAGTTTTTGGTTGTCATCTAAATCTTTGTTATAGAATGTCTCAACATCAACTAATTCGTTTTTAATGAATTCTTGAGGGCGGTTTACCTTCCTGAGGAAATTTGGAATGGCGGTATTTCCGTTCTGCAACATTTCAAGGGCCTTTTCTCGTTTTCCCCATATAATTTCTTCTACCTCGTAATCATAACTTAGATAGTATTCATTGCCCTTTTTTAAGCCTAGCGTTTGGTTTTTAGAATCTTCCGATTTAAGGATTGAATATTTTTCAAACTTTATCGTTACGGAATCCCCCGATGACGTGCTCTGAACAACACCTTTTAGTGATTCTCCGTCACGGGTATTTTCTTTCACAATCACAGCTTGTGATTGCTTAAAATCTCTTTTAGGAAAAACTGGATTTTCGTTGCCTTCTTCTACAAAAACAAATGTTGCGGTATCGTTGCCTTTGTCAAGGCTTTTTAGAACCATCTTTTGTGTATTTTTTTTCTCATCTATAGTATTCTTTTCCGCTTTCAGAAGTTCTTCCTCAGAGACTATGCATTTTTTATCTATTTCATATTGAAGGTTTATTCGTTGTCTTTGTTCATATTTATCTTTTAGCGTTTCAATCACTTCGCCAGCGCTATCGCATTCAAAATATCGTGAATTTTGAGTTCCTATTTTAAATTTGTCATTCGTCGGCAATCCATATTTCTGCATTCGTTCCGTAATACTTGGTAACTCTAGAATCTTAAAGCAAAAGAAAAACCTTTGATCATTTTTTGCAGAGCAACAGAAAGTTATATCCCCAACAGAAATTTTTATTTCTTCTCGTTCAGATTTGTCTTTGCCAAATTCTAGATACGCACGGTGACCTTCAATTCTTTTTTGGATATCTTCGGTTACGGCGTATATGTCATAAACATCTTCATGACTTTCGAGCCATTGCTGGCAAATCTTATCCATCACCTGGATTGCAAATTTTTTACTAGGCTCAATCTGGTTTAGCAGGTTTTCTAGATTGTGACATGTGTCGGCAACAGAAATCCTTTCGTCGGGATTTTTCAGAAGCATCTTCTTAATTAACAAGAATATGTCCGCATTGATTTTGTTCAAATAACGGTTGTTTTCAACGACATATTCAAAAATATGCTCTAGTGAGGAATAATCTTCATACTCTTTCGCAAAAGAAAATGAATCAAACTGCGATTCTAACAACATTTTGAGCATGCACAATCCAAGTGAAAATACATCACTGGCTTGGAAGCACTCATTTTGTTCTATTTGTTCAGGAGAATAAAATTTATTGTCTCTTTGAAATTTTAATGCGGCATAAATATAGCAGCGTCCAAAATCAAGCAGATAGGCGTTGTCGTTTCTATCAACAATAATGTTATGCGGGTTGATGTTTCCATGATACATTCCATTCTTATGTATGAAAGCGACTGCATTTACAATTTGTATGTAACATTTTATGAGCGAAGCGTAATTACTTCCGAACCATTGGGCTTTCAAATCCGAATATCCTTCGCCAAAATTCTTATCTACAAAATAAAAGTTTCTAGAATCTTCTTCTATCTTGAGATTGCTGATATTTTTATGAGAAACAGAATTAATTTGCTTGGCAATATCCGAATATTTCCCACAAGAAGGAGTCTTCGCAACGATTTCTATGCGATACTCGTTTCCATTGTATATGCCATATTTAAGGATATCGTTATCCTCTTTGATAATTTGATATTTGCCTAAGATTCTTGAACTCATTTTTTACCCATTATGATTCATCATTTTTAAATATACCTTATTCAATTGAAAACGAACAAATTCCATCAAATGAGAAAAAACGTTTTGGGCGGGTGGGTCGGGTAAGCCAGGGTGTTGCGGGTGCGGCGATTGAGCACCCGCTAGAAGGGGTAGCGGAAGCCCCGACTGGGTGTGGGTCATATAGAAGACGCCCACTCAAAAGAGTGGGCGTGATTATAAGGGCGGGTCGGGGCTGAAGCGAGGGGAAGGCTTTCCCCTCCATACACAAAAAAGACCGCAGCATTTATTGCTACGGTCTTTAATGTTCTAGATCCTTCGACTTCACGCCTTACGGCGTTCCGCTCAGGATGACTCGCTGATGCGTTCCCTTCGACAGGCTCAGGGAACTTAGCGAACGACCTGGCGATCAGCTTCGGTCATAGCGAGGAATTCCTGAACAGTCATAGCGCCCTTATCGCCTTCCTTACGCTTGTTTACGGAAACCTTGCCTTCGGCCATTTCCTTTTCGCCAACGATGATCTTGTACGGAACCTTCTGGAGTTCGCACTGACGGAACTTGTAGCCAAGCTTTTCGTTGGATTCGTCGATGTCGCAGCGGACGCCGGCGTTCACCAGTTCGCGTTCCACCTTGTGGGCGTATTCAGCGAACTTTTCAGAAATGGGGAGGACGCGTGCCTGGACCGGAGCCAACCACAGCGGGAAATCGCCCATGAATTCTTCGATAAGGATGCCGAGGAAACGTTCGATGGAACCCACGGCTGCACGGTGCAGCATAACGGGGATGTGCTTCTGGTTGTCCTTACCGACATATTCTGCACCGAGGCGCTGGGGCAGGTTGAAGTCCACCTGGATGGTACCGCACTGCCAATCACGGCCGAGGGAATCCTTCAGGGTGAATTCAAGCTTCGGGCCGTAGAAGGCGCCTTCGCCCGGGTTCAAGATGTAGTCGAGGCCAGCAAGCTTGGTGGCTTCTTCGAGAGCGGCTTCAGCCTTGTCCCAAAGTTCGTCAGAACCCACGCGGCGTTCCGGACGGGTGGAGAACTTCACCACGATGGAATCGAAACCGAAGTCGTGGTAGATTTCCTTCACGAGAGCGCAGAAGTCTGCCACTTCGGAAGCGATCTGTTCTTCGGTACAGAAGATATGAGCGTCATCCTGCACGAAGCCGCGGACGCGCATCAAACCGTGCATGGTACCGGCAGGTTCGTAACGGTGGCACTTACCGAATTCAGCAAGACGCATCGGGAGATCACGCCAGCTGCGGAGGCCGGTGTTGAAGATCTGAATGTGGCAGGGGCAGTTCATGGGCTTCACAGCCATTTCAACGTCGCCAGCCATGGTCTTGAACATGTTTTCGTTGTACTTGTCGGCGTGACCGGACTTGATCCACAAAGTCTTGTTCACGATTGGGATGCAAGCATCCCAGCTCTTCGGCTCGGCAATGCCCACGCAAGCGTGGTCACAGCTCTCGCCTTGCATCGCTGTCCGGAGTAATCACTTCCAGGTAGCCACGAAATCTGCTTATTATGGGCGTTCCCCGCACTATCGTGTGGGTCGGGCTATATTCTGGGGGTAATCGGCTGCGCTTACGCTTGCCACTCACCTCCCAGAACCAAGCCTCGCTTCGCGAGTCTTGGCCCCAAGGGGTCACTATCCCTAACGCAAATGCGAATAGTTTTGTTATATTAGAGACGACATAGTTTGGCTCCGGCCGAACGTTTGGAATTTATAGAGTTTTTGCTCTTATTCTCTGTCCTGAAACTACCACTTTCTAATGCACTTGAGAATAAGGCGAATGCTCACGTCCCATTTGGGGCGTGGGCCGTTCGTGCTTATTTTGTGCAAGGGTGTGGTAGCCCTCAGGACAGATAAGTGCTTTCGGTTCCACGCCTTTTTTTGTTTGGCCAAGCCGATGTCCTTTTGAATTTGAGTGGAAACAGATCACTTTTATTTGGAAGGACGATAATATGTCAAAGAAAAATTTCGGCACGAAGTGGTGGACTCTTAAACTGCAGGCAGGTACGAAAATTAGTGGAATTATTAAGATTGATTTCTCTAAATACATGAGTATAGTTGAGAAATGGCTCTTCATCAACATGTGTGGGTGGCTTCGCCACCCTTTTTTGTTGACTT